>NZ_JBITIJ010000005.1:0-203163 GCF_044458825.1 Nocardia sp. NPDC050412 | reverse complement strand
CCGCCCTTTTTGGGGTGGGGCCCCCCCCCTCGACACCCCCCCCCCCCCAAACTCACCGGGCCCCACAACAACAAACCCCCCCGGGGGGGGGGGGGGGGGCCCCCCCCCCGGGGGCCCCCCCCCCGCCCAGCTCAGGAGCCGGTGAACTGTTCGCCGGAGATCGAGCGGGAGTGCTCGCCGTCGACGCCGACCGGGATGTCGCCCTCGAGGGTGGTGCGGTACAGCACGCGGGTGACATCGAGGTGGTTGAGGTCGCCGGGGGCCAAGTGGGCGGTGGCGCGGTTGTCCCAGAATGCCAGGCTGCCCTTTTCCCAGCGGAATCGGACGGTGTAGGCCGGGTTCGACAGTTCGTCGAACAGCAACTGGAGTACGGCATCGCTCTGGGCTGGGCTCAGACCAACGATGTGGGTGGTGAAGCCGGGATTGACAAAGAGCACCTTTTCACCGGTCACCGGGTGCACCCGCACGACTGGATGCTCGGTCACCAGCGGCGCATCGGCGACCTTCTTGGCGTAGTCGCTTTCCTCGTTCCAAGCCGGACGGCTGCCGCCGAACCGGTGCACGGCCCGCAGGCCCTCGACGAACTTGCGCAGCGACTCGGGCAGGTTCGCGTAGGCCGCGGCGAGATTGGTCCAGCTGGTGTCCCCGCCCCGCTCCGGTGCGATCTCGGCCCGCAGTAGTGAGGCGGCGGGCGGGTTGATCAGTGCCGAGACATCGGTGTGCCAGTGGTTGGTGTAGCTGAATTTCTTGACGCCGAAACGCTTTTCGTAGAGACGGCTGTCGACCGCCAGGATTTCGGGGAATTCGGTGGGCGCATCATCGTCGTAGGGGTGCGACGGCGTGACGGCGCCGAACCGCCGAGAGAAGGCGATGTGTTCGGCGTGGCCGATGTGCTGGTCGCGGAAGAACAGCACCTTGTATTCGTAGAGGGCCGCGCTGATGTCGGCGACCTCCTGATCGGTAAGCTCGGCCCGCAGGTCGACGCCCGCGACCTCGGCGCCGATATGTCCGGCGACCGGCGTGATCCGGAGGGTGGTGGTCGTGGGCTCGCTGACAGTGGTCATGGTCGTACTTTCTTCGGCGATGGTTGGGGTTGGTCGGCGGAGCCAGGGCGACAACCACTGCTGCCCATTCGCATGAAGTCGACGGCGCGCCGCCTGGTCAGCCGGGGACTCATGCGCCGAGTTCGGTTCGTACCTGGGCGAATTGGCTGTCCACCGGTGCCAACCCGTAATGTCCGCGCAGGGTCGTCGCGGTGTAGTCGGTGCGGAACAGGCCGCGCTCCTGCAGGATAGGGACCACCCGATCCACGAAGTCCTCGAGACCGCCCGGCAGGTATGGCGGCATGATGTTGAAGCCGTCGGCGGCGCCGTTCTCGAACCAGGACTGCAGTTCGTCGGCGATATCGGTGGGTGTGCCCGCGAAGGTGCGGTGTCCGCGCCCGCCACCCAACTTGCCGATGAGCTGACGCACCGTGAGGTTCTCGCGTTCCGCAAGTTCCTTGACCAGCGTGAATCTGCTCTTCCCGCCCTCGATTTCGCTCTCCGCGGGTAGCGGCGGCAGTGGTGCGTCGAGTGCGTGTTCGGTGAGATCGACACCGAGCAGCGCGGACAGTTGCCGCAGTGCGTAATCCGGGGAGATGAGGTCGGTGAATTCCTGCTCGAGGGCCAGTGCTTCCTCGCGGGTGTCGGCGATGAACGGCACAAGTCCGGGCAGCACCTTCAGCTCATCGGCCGAGCGACCGTACTTCGGCAGCCGCGCCTTCAGATCCCGATAGAACGCCTGCCCCTCCGCCAGCGAGCGCTGTGCGGTGAATACTGCCTCGGCGTAGCGCGCGGCGAAATCCTTACCGCTCTCCGATGATCCCGCCTGCACCAGCAGCGGACGCCCCTGTGGGCTGCGCGGCGAATTCAGCGGGCCACGTACCCGGAACCGATCACTGATGTAGTCGATGGTGTGCACTTTGTCCGGATCGGCGAAGATGCCTTCCTCCGGATCGAGCACGATCGCGGAGGACTCCCAGCTGTCCCAGAGCCGCACGGTGACATCTACGAACTCCTGTGCCCGTTCGTAGCGCCTGGCGTGTTCTGGAATCGCGTCGAAGCCGAAGTTGAAGGCCTCGTCCTCGTTACCCGAGGTGACGATATTCCAGCCTGCCCGACCGCTGCTGATGTGATCGAGTGAGGCGAATTTGCGCGCCAAGTTGAACGGTTCGTTGTAGGTGGTCGAAGCCGTCGCGATGAGCCCGACCCGTTCGGTCGCCGTGGCGACCGCGGCAAGCAAGGTGACCGGCTCGAATACGGCCAGGGTATTGCGCTTGATCCGCGGTCCGACCGCCAACCCGTCGGCGAAGAAGACCGAATCGAGTTTGCCGCGCTCGGCGATACGCCCGAGCTCCTGGAAATGTCGCACATCCAGTACTCGGCGCTCCTCGGTCCGGGGATGGCGCCAGGCCGCCTCGTGATGACCGACGCCCATCAGGAAAGCATTGAGATGGAATTGCTTGCGGGGTAACGACATCGGAATCCTTAACGAGAGGGCTCGGCGCGCCACCGGGACAGGCGGCGTTCGAGGGCGACGAGGAGGCCGTTGAAACTCAGCCCGAGCAGCGAGATGGCGATGATGCCCGCATACATATTCGGGATCTGGAAGTTCTGCTGGGCCGCGGTGATCAGATAGCCGAGTCCGGCACGGGCGCCGACCATTTCGGCGGCGATGAGCACCAGGATCGATGACGCCGCTGCCATTCGCACACCGGTGAAGATCGATGGCACCGCGGCGGGCAGGATCACCTTCTGGAACAGCCGAATCGGTGAAAAGCCCAATGAGACGGCGGATTTGATCAGCAGGGGGTCCACGGTTCGGACACCGGTGATGGTGTTCAACAGGATCGGGAAGAAGCTGGCGTACACCACGAGCGCGATCTTGGATGTCTCCCCGATGCCGAGAATGAGAATGAACACCGGCAACAGAGCCAAGGCCGCGGTGTTGCGGAACAGTTCGAGGATCGGGTTCAGGAAGTCGGCCACCGGCCTATACCAGGCGATGGCGACGCCGACCGGAATGGCCACCGCGAGCGCGAGCGAGAATCCGGTCGCCGACCGGGTCAGGCTGGTCGAGACGTGCTCCCACATCTGACCGGTCTCGACCAGATCCACGAAGACCTGCGCGACGGTCGAAAACGGCGGCAGGAAGACTTCGTCCACCAGACCGAACCGCGGCGCGGCCTCCCATATCGCGACCAGCAGGCCGATGGCGAAGGTGGGCTTGAAGATTCGCCACGCCAGCAGCGCGACCGCCCGCAATACCCGCGATACATCGACTTTCCGCGTCGGCGCGACCTCGGCCCGGCGGCGGACCACAACCGGCCGTGGCTTCTCGACGACTTGCACTGCGCTAGACATTGACCGGCTTCCTCTCGATGCTCGTGGCCGACAGTGACTCGCGTTCGAGTCCCTGCGCCCGGGTGACTTCACTCTGTAACTGCGACCAGATCTGGTGGCGCGCCTCCCGGAAGGGTTCGCTGGAGCGCACATCGGCACCGGAATCCCGGTCGATATCGATATCGATTACGGCCTTGACCCGCCCCGGCCGCGAGGTCAGCACGGCGACTCGCTGGCCGAGGTAGACGGCCTCGTCGATGCCGTGGGTGATGAACAGAATCGTTTTGCCGGTGGCCCGCCATATCCGTAACAGCTCGTCCTGCAACGACTCCCGAGTCTGGGCATCGAGTGCGGCGAACGGCTCGTCCATCAGCAGCACCTCCGGATCGAAGGCGAGGCTGCGGGCGATGGCGACACGCTGTTTCATGCCGCCGGACAGCTCATGCGGATAGCGGTCGCCGAATCCGGCCAGACCCACCAGTTCCAGGTACTCGTCGGCGATCTTCCGGCGCGCCCGACGCCGGACCCCCTTCGCTTCTAAACCGAATTCGATATTGGCCCGGGCAGTACGCCACGGCAGTAGCGCGTACTGCTGGAAGACGATGCCACGGTCCAGCCCGGGCCCGCTGATCGGCTTGCCGTCCAACAGGATTCGCCCGGCACTCGGCTTGCTGAGTCCGCCGAGCAGATCCAGCAGCGTCGACTTTCCGGAACCGCTCGGGCCCACGAGCACCAGGAACTCGCCATCGCGCAGTTCCAGCGAAATATCCTCGATCGCGGTGAACTCCTCGTTCGATCCACGGACCGGGAACTGTTTGCGCACTCCGGTGAGCGCGAGTTTCACCTGGCTCATTTCGCCGCGACCGCCTCTCCGGTCGGTCCGGTGGTCGCGCCGTAGGTTCCGTTGGCGTACGGGTTGTCCTTGTTGGTGTAGAGATCTTTCGCCGTCAGCTTTCCGGCGGGCACATCGCCGTTGCGGACCAGCCAATCGATCCAGATCTGCAGTTCCTTCTCCGCGATCACCGCACCGGGTACCGGCAGGCCTGGGCTGCGCCAGAATTTCAGCAGATCGGTGTTCTCATTGCGTCCACGCTTGTTGATGATCGAGGCGAAGCGCGCGACCACCTCGTCACGCGGGGTCACCTGCAGCCAGCGCGTCGCCCGTGCGGTCCCCTGGACGAAGTCCTTGACGGCCTCCGGGTTCTGGGCGACGTAGTCCTTACGGAAAACATAAGTGCCGTAGTCGAATTGACCGAACAGGTCCTTATCGGTGTAAAGCGCGTGGATACCGCCGCGCCCGACCGCGCTCTCCCGGAAGACGCTACCCAGTGCGCCGACATCGATCTGGCCCTTGCGCAGGGCGTCCTCGGTATTGGCCGGCGGCACCACTATCAGTTCGACCTGCTTGATCTCCTGGTCGGTCAGCCCCTGCTGGTGCAGCCATTCGCGGGTGATGAATTCATGGTGTGCGCCAAGGGTATTGATGCCCACCTTCTTGCCGATCAGATCCCGGGGCGATTTGATGCCCGAATCGTCACGGACGAAGTAACCGGTGAACGACTGCTCGTCCGCGCCGTACGAGCTGAGCACCGAGGTCACGGGCGCGCCACCCGCGGCCAATTTGACGACCGCGCCGTTGAAGGCGCTGCCGAACTCGATCTGACGGGTCGCGGCAGCCTGGATATTCGCCGGCCCGCTGGTGGTGTCACCCTCCCAGTGCAGCGCGATCTTGCTGAAGTAGCCGAGATCATCGGCCAGTTCGTAGGCCGAGACCTGGCCGGTCGATCCCTGGTAGCGCAGTACGGCCTTGCCGTCGGCATTGGTGCCCGGATCGGATTTTCCGCAACCAGCGAGCACCGCCACCGCGGTGGGAATGGTGAGCACGGCGGCAATTGCACGGACGAACCGTGGTCTGGTTTTCTGGGACAGCGTCATGGCAGTTCTTTCACGGAATGCGCACTGCCGCAGCGCAATAGGCACGCCACAACGGCAGGTAAGCGCGGAGGATTACCTGATTCGACCAATGCGGCGCGCCCTATTTCGGCGACCGCGAATTCAGGCGCGACAGACTCCATGAGGCAGGCGCATGAAATCCACCGTGCGACGGCGGATCAGCGCAATGGATTCGATCATGTCAACGACCTTCGTGGGATTCGGATAGAAGCGGCGACCCCGCGGCTTTGTGTCCATGGTGGGGTCGACTGCCATGGGGGGACAATGCCGATTTCACATTGTGAAAATCACCGTGAGTACAACTGCACCGGAGCATCGGTAATGGCAGCGGTGGACTGGAACAGTGGCCCGATCCGGCCCGCGATCTGCCGCATAGCAGGCACGATGCCGCGCACCAGCTCCTCGTTCAGTCGCGCCGAGCGGGCCTGGACGCCGAGCGCACCCCACACCTGCTTATCCGGACCGAGGACGGGCACCGCGACCGAGCGGACCGGATCTTCGCGCTCGATGATCGCTACGGCGAAACCGCTGCGCCGCACGCGATCCAGGTCAGTCGTCGCCAGCGGTGCGAGTCGTCGGTCGAGTCCGTCGACAACAGGTGCGAAGGCCAGCAGAGCCTGGCCGACGGCGCTGGAACGCAGCGGCTGACGGGCCTGCGGCAACTGGTTGGGGCAGAAGTACACCGGCGGCCGCGCCTGGAAGACGGTTACCGCGTCGCGGTCGTCGGCGATGCTGAGGCTGACGGTGATCTTGATGCCTGCGGCCAGCGCGTAGAGGTGCGGTGCGGCCGCGTCGATGCCCAATCGCGACAGCGCGGGGCGGGCCAGCGAGGCGAGCCCGTGTCCGATGCGATAGCGATCGGTCGCCGGATCCTGCTCCAGCAACCGGCCCCGCACCAAGGCCTGGGCCAGCCGATATGTCGTACTGACCGGTAGTCCGGCCCGATGCGCCAATTCGCTCACCGACAGCTCGGGATCGTCGCCCTCGAAGCAGTTCAGTACGTGAATCGCACGGTCGACCGCTTGGGCACCCGAACGGGGTTGATCGGCGGCAGTCATTGTTCCTCCTGATATTTCTACCGATCGGGATGTGGCCAGAACTATCGCCGGATGATCCGGGCGCGGCAATGGTTCTGCGCCCACTGCGCCGATTCCTCGCGCGGGAATGACCGCAGCGTCAAAATCGCGCTGATTCGAAGGGTTTCGCGATCCGTAGGCCGCTCACAGAATTGAATTCCCGCGCTGACCCCGCATTCCGGCGACGATTGCCGATTTCGCAATCCCGACGTATCAGGAGCAGACGCATGAGTGACCTCTGGCAGACCAGCACCGATGTATTGGTGATCGGCGGCGGTCCGGCCGCCGCATGGGCGGCCATCCACGCCCGGGAGGCCGGCGCCGAGGTGATCCTGGTAGACAAGGGTTACTGCGGAACCAGCGGCGCGACAGCACCTTCCGGCACCGGCGTCTGGTACGTCGCCCCGGAGGCGACCGCCCGTGCCAATGCCAAGGCCAGCCGGGAGGCGCTCGGCGGCCATCTCGCCGATCACTATTGGATGGATCGGGTCCTCGATCAGACCTACACCAACATGAATCGGCTTGCCGTCGAAGGCAAGTACCCGTTCCCGACCGACCCGGCGACCGGCGAGCGGCTGCGCACGGGGGTACAGGGGCCGGAGTACATGCGCCGGATGCGCGCGTGGGTCAAGCGGCTCGGCGTCCGGATCCTCGACCATTCACCGGCTCTCGAATTGCTCGTCGACGATGCGGGCACGGTTCGCGGTGCGGCCGGATTCCAGCGTCAGCTCGATCGCGACTACCGTATCTCGGCGGGCGCGGTGGTGCTGGCCAGTGGCGGGTGCGCATTTCTGTCGCGCGCGTTGGGCACCAACGTCGACACCGGTGACGGCGCACTGATGGCCGCCGAGGTGGGAGCGCGCTTCTCCGGCATGGAATTCTCCAACGCCTACGCGATCGTGCCGAAAGGTTCGACCATCACCAAGACCGCCTACTACGGCTACGCGACGTTCTTCCACGAGGACGGACAGGTGCTCGAGGGGGCGGGCTCCACGAAAGGGCGATCGGTGATCGCACGAACCCTGTTGTCGGAGAAGGTATTCGCCCAACTCGACCGCGCCGATGAGACGGTGCAGACGCAGATGCGGCTCGGCCAGCCCAATTTCTTCCTGCAGTTCGATCGGCGCGGTATCAACCCGTTCACCGACCGTTTCGAGGTCGATCTGCTCGCCGAGGGCACGGTGCGCGGCACCGGCGGTATCGATGTCGTGGATGACGACTGCGCGACCACGGTGCCCGGTCTGTTCGCGGCGGGCGATGCGGCGACCAGGGAACGCATCTGCGGTGGTTTCACCGGTGGCGGCAGCCACAATTCGGCATGGGCGATGTCGTCGGGGAGTTGGGCCGGCTCGGGTGCGGCACGGTTCGCGCTCGGCTCGTCTCGGCCTGATGCTGCCGCTCTGCGCGGTGCGGGACGAACCGGCTTGCGGCCCAGCGACTCCCCCACGCTCGATACCGCCGAGGTTGTCGAGGCCGCGCAGGCCGAGCTGATTCCGTTCCAGAAGAACTACCTGCGCCACGGCGAGCGACTGCGGCCTGCACTCGACTCGCTCGACACCCTCTGGGAGCGCGCCGGTAAGGAGCTCGGTGGCCGCACCGGTGACGATCGCGTCCGGGCCAGGCAGGCCGCCGCCATCACCGCGGTCGGTCGGCTCATGTACGAATCGACCCTGGCACGCACCGAGACTCGCGGCATGAGCAAGCGCGCCGACCATCCGGAACAGGATCCGGCGCAGCGCCACCACATTCTCTCCGGTGGCCTCGACGCCGTGTGGACCAAGACCGCCGAGGTCGCGTCATGATCGAAGTCGTACTCGCCGACGCCTGCATCGGCTGCGATAAATGTGTGGATGCCTGCCCGACCAACGTATTCGACCGCACCGAATCCGGAATCCCGGTCATCGCGCGGCAATCCGACTGCCAGACGTGCTTCATGTGCGAGGCGTACTGCCCCACCGACGCCCTCTACGTCGACCCCGAATCGACCCCCCTACCTCCCGGCAGCCCGGTCGCGCGCGATCAGATCGGCCGCTACCGCGAGAAGATCGGCTGGGGCAAGGGGCGCACCGCGGGCAGTCTGGTCGCCATCGGCCCCCGACTCCCGCACGGCGCGCCCCCGCCCCGCCTGCTGCATTAACCGCGATAGCCGAGTTGTTCGAGGAGACCATCGAGTTGGAGTTCGAACAACTCGGCACGGTCGGTAAAGGTGTCTGTGCCGTACTGATCGAAGACGTCGAAGGTTACGGCGCCGAACAGGCCCACCCACATGGTGATGCCGCGCGCGACGAGCCAGTCCGGTATGTCGTGGTCGAACACGGTCCTGATATCGGCGAAATCGGCAGCGAGGGCGGCAGATAGCGGGCGCTCCTTGGCTGGTGGGATAAGCAGATCATCGCGATAGGCGCGGGCGTAGAGGGTTTGCATGGTCGCGATCACCCGCGTGCCGGGAACGGCGGTCTGCTCAGCGGGGGCATCGTAACCCGGCACCGGTGTGCCGAATAAGAGTCCGTAGCGGGCGGGCTCGGCCAGCGCCCAACCGCGGACGGTACGGCCGACGATGCGCAGGCCCTCGATTGGATCGTCGGGGGCATCGGCCAGCGCCGCATCGACCGCGTCGCCGAGCGCGTTGTAGCCGTCGATCACCAACAAGGTGAGCAGTTCATCACGGCTGCGCACGTATCGATACACCGCGGACGACACCACACCGAGTTCGCGGGCGACCGCGCGCAGTGAGAGGGCGGCCGCGCCATCGGTGGCCAGGTGTTCGCGGCCGATCCGGACGATATCGTTCATGGTCTGGGCCCTCGCCCGGGCACGTGGTGTCGTCGCCATACCGATCACCATTCGCGCTTTAGAGAGCGATGTCAACTAATGCGAGCACTGCTCTTGACTTTGGTTCGATCTAGTTGCATGCTTGTACACAACAGAGAGCACCGCTCGCCAAAGTAGACAAGGACTCACAATGTCGGAGCTGCACATCGTCACCGGAGCCGGGCCCACCGGAACCACCATCGCCGAGCAATTGGCCGCGGCGGGCAAACAGGTCCGCGTGCTCACTCGGTCCGGGAGCGGTCCCGATCATCCACTCGTGGAGCGACGCAAGGTCAATGCCACACTACCCGAACAGCTTTCGGGCGAGTTCGACGGAGCGACGGCCGTCTACCACTGCCTCGGAGGCTCGGAATACACCGCGAAGGTCTGGCGCGCGGAGCTGCCACCGGCCGAGCGCACCGTGCTCGATGAGGCCGAAAAGGCCGGAACTGTAGTGGTTTTCGCGGAAAACATCTATTCCTACGGCAAGGTCGACGGTCCGATCACCGAAAACCTGCCCCGCAATGCCGATTTCGGTAAACCCAGTGTCCGCACGCAACTGGTGCGCGCTCGCGAAGCACACGCCGCCGCGACAGTGAGCGTCGCCGCCGCGGACTTCCTCGGCCCGTATGTGCGGGCGTCGCTGGCCGGGGAGCAGGTCTTCGTCCCGATCCTCACCGGCAAGCGGGTGCAGGCATTGGGCAAGCTCAACCTCCCGCACTCCTACACCTATATGCCCGACCTCGCCGCCGCCATGATCCGCGCGGCCGCCGACGAATCGGTCTGGAATTCCTTCCTGCACGCCCCGACCGCGCCGCCGATCACCCAGCAGCAACTCTTCGACGCGGTCGCCGCCGCCGCGGGTGTCGCAGCGCCCAAGGTCTTCGCGGCACCGGCCGCCCTGCTGCGCATGATGGGCTTCACCAATGAGACGATGCGCGAGCTCGCCGAGATGAGTTACCAGGTCACGCGGCCGTTCGTACTGGATTCATCCGCCAGCGAGCAGCGCCTCGGCCTGCATCCGACGCCGATCGACGAGGCCATCGCGGCCACCGTCGCCTGGTGGCAGACCCAGCTCTGAGCCTTTGCTACTCGGTAGTAGTGTTACCGGTGTCACTGGCGACACAGATCGAGGAGCACCACATGGACCAGCGAGAAACGGATTTCGACGTACTCGTGGTCGGTTCGGGATTCGGCGGCAGCGTGACCGCGCTGCGGCTGATCGAGAAGGGCTACCGGGTCGGTGTGCTCGAGGCCGGTCGACGCTACGCCGATGACGAGTTGCCCGAAACCAGCTGGGACCTGCGTAAATTCCTGTGGGCGCCGAAGCTCGGCTGCTACGGCATCCAGCGCATCCACCCGCTGCGCAATGTGCTGATCCTCGGCGGTGCGGGTGTCGGCGGCGGTTCACTCAACTACGCCAACACGCTCTATGTGCCGCCGGAGCCGTTCTTCCAGGATCAGCAGTGGCGCGATATCACCGACTGGCGCGCCGAGCTCACCCCGTACTACGAGCGCGCGAAGAAGATGCTCGGCGTCGTGCAGAACCCGCACATAACGCCGGCGGATGAGGTGTTCAAGAAGGTCGCCGACGATATGGGCTGCGGCGAAACCTTCGTGCAGACCCCGGTCGGCGTCTTCTTCGGCGAGCCGGGAAGGTCTGTGGCGGACCCGTACTTCGGTGGCGTCGGCCCGGACCGCACCGGCTGCCTCGAATGCGGTGAATGCATGACCGGCTGCCGTCACGGCGCGAAGAACACCCTGGTGAAGAATTACCTGTACCTCGCGGAAAAGGCTGGCGCACAGGTGATTCCGATGACGACGGTCAACGCGATCCGACCACTGCCCGACGGCACCTGGGATGTCTCGACCGAACGTACCGGGGCATGGTTGCGCAAGCGTTCGCAGACCTACACCGCAGGCCAGGTCGTGCTGGCCGCGGGCACGCTCGGCACCCAGAAGTTGTTGCACGCCATGCGCGATCGGGGCATGCTCCCCGAATTGTCCGACCGGCTCGGCCAACTCACGCGCACCAACTCCGAATCCATTGTGGGCGCGGCGACCCGCAGGGTGAATCCGGACGTCGACTTCACCCGCGGCGTCGCGATCACCTCATCGATCCACCCCACCCACGACACCCATATCGAGCCCGTCCGCTATGGCAAGGGTTCGAATGTGATGGGACTGCTGCAGACCCTGATGGTCGACGGCGGCGGCCGCGTGCCGCGCTGGCTGCGCTTCCTCGGCCAGGTGGTGCGAAACCCGTTGACGCTCATCAGTTTTCTGAGCGTGAAGAACTGGAGCGAGCGCACCATCATCTCGCTGGTGATGCAGCACCTCGACAATTCGATTACCACCTACACCAAGCGCAGCCTGTTCGGCCGAAAGCTCACCAGCAAACAGGGCCACGGCGAACCCAATCCGACCTGGATTCCGGCGGGCAACGAGGTGACCCGCAGGGTTGCCGAGGAAATCGGCGGCGTCGCGGGCGGCAGCTGGGGCGAAGTCTTCAATATTCCGCTCACCGCCCACTTCCTCGGCGGCGCACCCATCGGCGCGGACCGCGACACCGGCGTAATCGACGCCTACCACCGAGTTTTCGGCTACCCGACCCTCAGCGTCGTCGACGGCGCCGCCGTCTCGGCGAACCTCGGCGTGAATCCGTCGCTCACCATCACCGCCCAAGCCGAGCGCTCCGCCGCCTATTGGCCCAACAAGGGCGAACACGACCTGCGTCCCGCGCCGGGAGTTGCCTACCAACGGATCCAGCCGATCGCCCCGAATAACCCCGTCGTCCCTGCCGACGCCCCAGCCGCCCTGGTCCTGCCGATAGTCGAAATCCGCACCCACAAGTCCGCCGCCAGCTGAGCACGGCCGTTCCGTCCGCCCCGATCCGCTCAGACCTTCCGGACCGGTCGCCCACCGGGCCATCCGTCTTCGAGCCGGGCACTCCGTGTATCCGGTAGGGGGTGCCCGCTTCGAATACGGGGTGCCCGGCCGAGCGATAGCGGTCGGGATGGGCACGGATGCCTCGGGACGTTCACAGGCACCGATTCGCACGCCGCGCACATATCCCCCGCGATTTCGGGCGCGGCGAGACAAAACAGGCGCGTGGCAAGTCGATTTGGACACGGTCGCTACTTTGGAGCAATCGCCAGTTTTCCGCGCGACCACGCTCCTCGTTATGGTCGGCCACTCGATGGGGAAGTGGGTCTGGTGCGCGCTGGATCGAGGGCGCTCGTTTAGGGTGTGAGGGCGGCTTGGCCGCGTAGTCAGTTATGCGTGAACAGCTCTGCGTTCCGTGGATGGTTCCACCGAATCGAAAGGCGCTGCATGGCAAAGGACTTGACGCAACTCGAACTACTGACGGAGCTGGAGCCGGTTGTCGGCGCCAACATCGACCGGCATTTGGCCACGGTCAAGGATTGGTATCCACACGATTATGTGCCCTGGGACGAGGGCCGCAACTTCGCAGCAATGGGTGGGCAGGATTGGGATCCCGACCAGTCACGGCTCTCGGAAGTCGCCAAAGTCGCGATGATCACCAATCTGCTCACCGAAGACAACTTGCCTTCCTACCACCGCGTGATCTCCGATAATTTCACCAACGGCGGTGCGTGGGGCACCTGGATCGGCCGCTGGACCGCCGAGGAAAACCGCCACGCGATCGCCATGCGCGACTACCTGGTATGCACCCGCGCTATCGATCCCGTCGCCCTGGAGAACGACCGGATGGTGCATTTGACGCGCGGTGTACACGCGCCGGAGCACTTCGCCGGTGTGCTCGATCAGGTCGCGTACGTGACATTCCAGGAGTTGGCTACCCGGATCAGCCACCGCACCACCGCACGCGTCTGCGCCGACCCGATCGCCGATCGGATGCTGCAACGCATCGCAGCCGACGAGAATCTGCACATGATGTTCTATCGCAACGTCACCGACGCCGCGTTCGACATCGCACCAGACCAGACGATCGAGTCGGTGACCAAGATCGTAAAAACGTTCTCCATGCCCGGTACCGGAATGCCGAACTGGCGTCGCAATGGCGTGTTGATGGTCAAGCACGGGATCTACGACCTGCGTCAGCACCTCGATGAGGTCGTATTGCCGGTCCTGCGAATCTGGAAAGTCTTCAACCGCACGGACTTCACCGCACGCGGCGAACGCAGCCGCGAAGAACTCGGCGAGTACCTCGAGAAACTCACGCGCGATGTCATCAAGTTCGAAGAACAACGCGCCCGCATCCTCGCCCGCGAGGCGGCGCGCGTCGGGTAGCGCTGGATGTCACAGTCGCGCACGAGCATTCACACGACTGTGACATCAGGCCCGACGCCGATCAGGTGACGCCCGCCCGGCAGGCTGCCTGGCGGGTCTACCCGATTGATCGTGTCAGTTGCGGACGATCAGGACCGCGCCCGCGACGACCAGGGCCAATACGATCGCGGCGATGCCGAAGACGAGGCGGTGGTCGCGCAGCGCCGGGATCACGCGGTCGACGGCGTATCGGCCCGGACCGGTGAGGGCGAGCGATGCGGCGGCGAGGGTGAGGGCCAGTTCGTATTCGATGCCCTTCGGGGCGAAGAAGCCACCACCCCATTTGACGGCGATCGCATTGAGCAGGGTTCCCACCAGTGCCGCCGCCGCGAGCGGGGTGAGCAGGCCGATGGCGAGGGCGAGTCCGCCGAGGGTTTCGCTGAGGCCCGCGACCACGGCCATCGCCTTGCCTGATGGGTAGCCGCTCATCGTGAAGAATGCGCCGGTGCCGTCGAGGCCGCCGCCATTGAACCAGCCGAACAGTTTCTGCGCGCCGTGTGCGGCCATGGTGAGTCCGACGGCCAGTCGCAGGACAAGTAGACCGAAGTCGTAAGTGTGTGTGGGCGTTGCGGTTTCGGTGTGCGCGGCGGGGGCGGTGATAGTCGCGGTCATCGGATGCCTTTCGCAGTGAGGTGGATCAGCCGAGCTGGATGGAGCGCCGGGCCATGCCCAGCCAGAAGCCGTCGATGACGGTGCGTTGGTTGGTGAAATCGTCCGCGCCCGCACCGAGGGCGACGAACAGCGGTGCGAAATGGTCGGTGCGCGGATGCGCGAGATGTGCAGCGGGGGCCTTGTTTTCGAAGTCGAGCAGGGCGTCGAGATCGTGCGCGGCGAGGGTTTCGCGGCCCCAGTCGTCGAATTCGGCGGTGAAGTTGTAGACGTGCTCGTCATCGGTGGTGATGGCACGCAGGTTGTGGGTGAAGAAGCCGCTGCCGACGATCAGCACGCCCTCGGCGCGCAGCGGCGCGAGCCGACGGCCCACTTCCATCAGCCGCTGCGGGTCCAGCGTCGGCATCGACAGCTGCAATACCGGGACTTCGGCGTCGGGATACATCTCCTTCAGCGGCACATAGGCCCCGTGGTCCAGCCCGCGATCCGGCACATCGACGACACCGCCGCCGAGCAATTTGCGCACCTTGTCCGCCAGTTCCGGCGCGCCCGGTGCGGCATATTGCACGTGGTAGTAGCGCTGCGGGAAACCGCCGAAGTCATAGACCAGTGGCACCGTCGTGGTGGCGCCGAGTGCGATCGGCGCGGCCTCCCAATGCGCGGAAATCATCAAAATCGCGGTGGGACGCGGCAATTCGCGCGACCACGCGGCCAGCTCACCGGGCCACCGCGGGTGATCGGCCAGCGGCGGTGCGCCGTGTGAGAGGTAGAGCACCGGCATCGGTCCGGCCATCGCTGTCCTCCATCCAACTAGTTCAAATTTGAACCCGATGGAAACTATAGCGTGTTGTTCAAATTTGAACAACATCGGTAGGATGGCTGCCGTGGCTGACGCGAAATGGCTGAACGAGCGGGAAATGCGCACTTGGCAGGGTTTCCTGGCGGCGGGTGCGCTCGTCGGCCGTCAGGTCGAACAGCACCTCAAACAGGAGGGACTCTCGCACACCCAGTACGAGGTTTTGGTCCGCCTCGCCGCGGCACCAGAGGGTCAACTGCGCATGACCGAACTGGCCGATGCCCTGTATACCTCGAAAAGCGGTCTGAACTACCAGGTCACCCAAATGGAGAAGGCAGGTCTGGTACGCCGCGAAGCCTGCCCCACCGATGTCCGCGGCGTCATCGCCAACCTCACCGCGGCCGGACGCGATCGCCTCGAACAGATCGCCCCGGGCCATGTCGAAACGGTTCGACGCGTCCTCATCGATGCGCTGACCCCCGAACAACAAGATGCCATCGCCACCGGGCTCGGCGAGGTCGCACGACGACTCGGCTAGTTCTGAGCTCGCCGGGACACGAACACGGTGCAGCACACCGAGACGACGCCGACCGCCAGCAGGACCGCGACGGGCCGGATGAGCGCACCGTCGATGCCGGTGTGGGCGGCTTCGCCGAGGGCGGTCACGGCGTAGCTGCTCGGCAGCAGGCGGCGCACGAACTCGGAATCGGATGCGAGATCGCGGCGGCCGCCGAAGATCGCGGCGGCCCCCACCAGCACCGCCATCACCACGATGCCCGCACGTCCGGCCAACTGGCTCAGCGCGACCGCGAGTGCGGTGCAGGCCAGCGAAGCCAACGTGAGAATCGCGAAAACAGCTGCGACAGCTACCGAGAGCAGTTCTGCACCGACCCGCAACCCACGCACGCCCGCGGTGGCCTGTTCGTCGGCGGCGCCACCGGTCACGGCGACCAGACCGGTCAACTGGTCGGCCATCCGCTGCGCGTCCGGAATTCCGCTGGCCCGCAACGCATCCGCGATCGGCACCAGTACCGTGCGCAGTTGGACCGCGCACCGCCGCAGTTGCGGTGACCGCCTCCCCCGCCGCGTCCAGTCCCGCACCGGCGCGAACCGACAAGGCGCGCAACGGTCGAGCGACGACTGTTCGCCCACGCAGCCGAGAGCTGATCCCCCGCACCACTGACTCGGTGTGCGGGTCCGACCAAAGGAGGACAGCCTACGCGACCTCGAGGTGATGTCACCGGCATTGGGAACGCCGCAGAATCAGGGCCGTAAGAAATCTGTTGGGAAACTCTAAGCCCGGACAGATTTGATGCCCAGGTACGGATGTGACGCTGATGGTCGCAGATTTGAGCCGAGAACGGAGAAGATAGTGCCGACGACGTTTCCGAGTTCCGTCACCGAGGCCACATCGGATACGGTGCAGGACTGCCGCCGACGTGGTTGGACGGTCGCGGAAACGACCAATGGTGTCTGCCTGATCACCGACGAGCAGATCTCGGCCATCGAACTCACCGGTGCACGGGCCGCCACCGTGCGCCGGTACCTTCGGGCCAATAACCTGTCCGGTCCGGTGATCGAAATCCCGGGTCCGCAGCGCCGCGAGATTCATCTGGTGGTCGGTGCGGCCAAGGCGGCCATGGCGATCGGCGAACTGCGCGGCCTCGGCGCGATCGTGCACACCGACGGTGCGAGCATCCCGCTCCCGCCGACTCGTCTGTCGGCCGGTTCGGCCTGCTGGGGGATTTCCCCGCGTGAGGCCCGCTGGGTTCCGCCGGTGGTCGCGATCGCCGCCGCGGTGCGGGCCGCCGAAGCCGGCCGCAAGCGGCATGTCGCCGATCTGGCGAGCTGACATGCGTCAGACCGACGTCGGATCCGATTCCGATCGACTCGCCGTCGGCATCGCGGCTGCGCTGTCGGTAACCGGTTCGCGGGCGACCGCATTCCGCTGAATGCGCCGCGGCCAGGCGGGTGCCCACCAGCAAGCGTCACCGAGCAGCTTCATGGTCGCGGGGACAAGCAGCATGCGCAGCACGGTGGCATCGATGAACAGCGCGGTGACCATGCCGAGAGCGATGTACTGCATCATCACTGTGCGACCTGCGGTCGATATCGACCCACGGACCGCCATCGGTACCTCGTGGCCGTCGGCGAGTTCGTCACGGAATCGGCTCACGATGAACAGTCCGTAGTCGATGGCCAGGCCCAACCGATCATCGAAACCACCGGGGAAACAAAGGAGTTCACCTCGGTGACGGTGGTAATGGCGCGAATCACCCCCAGGCCGCAAGCACGGTGAGTCCGCCGACGATCAGTGGAAGCGCGGCGGCGACGACCCCGCCGAAGAGGAAGAACAGCAATACCGTGACCGCGGGTATGGCGAACAGTTCCATCCGCGTCTGATCGTGGACCATCGTGTCGTTCAGCGCACCGGCGACCGGCTGCCCACCCGCGACCTCCATATCGATGCCCGGGACGTCGAAACCGTGCGCGACCTTGCGGAAGTTGCGCATCAGCTCGGTGTCGTCATGGCCTTTGACGGCGATGGAGGCGAGTGCGTGCTTGCGGTCTTTGGAGCCGAACAGATCCGGCACCGCCACACCGGTTTCGGTGGGCCAGTATGTTCCGTTGATCTTCGCGATTTCATCAGTCCCCAGGAATGCGTGCCGGTGGGCCTCGAACCGAAGGTGGCCGGAATATCCAACTCCCGCAACCGATCGCGCAGTTGTTCGGTGCATCTGGCGGTGATGGCATCCAACACCCCACCGATGACCAATTGGTCCAGGAGTTTCACCGGATTCGCATTGATGCCCGGTCCGTCCAGCGTGTCGAGCGGTCCCGGTTGCCCGGTGCCGGTGGATACGTAGATGGTCGTACCGCGCAGCTGGTCGGCATGTAGATAGGGATCGTTGGCGGCCCACGCCGGATCTGTCGGCGGACCCCACATATTCAGCGGATTGCCGCGACGGGCGGTCACTATGGCATTCACCATCGCTTGTCCCGGCAGGTCGCTGGTGCGCACCAACCGCTATAGGAGCCGACGGCACGGTAGAGCCCCGGTGCGGCGATGGCGAGTCGGAATACCGCCGAACTCGCCATCGAAAGCCCCGCAACGGCATTGGCACCGGCACCACGAAAAGCCGAGTCGATAATCGACGGCAGCTCCGCGGTGAGAAAGGTGGTCCAGCGCTGCCTGCCCATCACCGGATCGTCGACCCGCCAATCCGCGAAAAAGGTGCCACCACCCCCGACCGGCATCACCACGGTGACCTGCTTATCGGCGAAGAATCGCTCGGCATCGGTTTTGGTGAGCCAATTGTTGCCGTCACTCCAGATCCCGGTATCGGTGCCTCCGTCGACACCATTGAGCAGATACAAGATGGGTGCCGGTTGCGAATCATCCACCGCAGGAAGGACTTCGACAGGCAAGGTACGACCCATCGCCTCGGAATATACGGTCAGATCGAGCACCCGTCCCGGCCCTTGCGCCGCGGTGAGCAGTCGTGCCCCATTGGGTGCCGGTCGTGCCGCCGCCAATGCCCGGACCGGGATCGGCGTGTCCGGGTCGGGTGCGGAGTCGGCGAGCGCGATACCGCTGGAACAGGCGAGGACAGCCGCCGTGCACAGCGCGGCCGAATGCAGACCACACCAGAGCTCCACCCGGCACCTCCGATCAGCAAACGGCACTGTTCGGGCCGAACGTAAGCCGGAATAACGCTGCGGCGGAACCGCTCAGCCGAAATTTGGGCGATCTCGTCAGCGGTCGCCGAACCACCTGGTATCCGGCACAAAACCCCTGCCGCAGCTGCCGACTTCTCGGCTATCGCGAGTTTGCCCGGCAACAGTTCCACACTCTCGCGCGTACCGTCATCTCATGCCACCTCGCGCCCACAGTGGATCCCGCGGCGACGATTCGGACCGGTCGGTGCGATAAGCGCTGGCACAACGCGGTTCTGGACAGTTCACAGTGCGAACCGGAATCCACCCTATGCCCGGTGCCGTCTGACCATCCCCTCCGCGGTCAGACGGCGGCAACTGACGCGCGAGGACATCGGCAGTCGAGATGTTGTTACCATTTGGATGATAGACGCATCCGAATGTGCATGACAACGCCGAACAGGGCACGGTTGCCGCGCCACCAGCTACATCTCGGCCATTCGTAGCGCCGCGCGCGAGTATCGAACCGGTACGCTGCGCGGTGCCGCAGGAAGCAAGGGAACAGCGAAGGGACCGATGGTTCGTCTGACGAGGGCACAGCAGCAGGACGCCACCCGCAGAAAGGTGTTGGCCGCGGCCAAGTCCGAGTTCGCGCAGCGCGGATTCCGCGGCGCGACGGTCGACGGCATCGCCGAGCGCGCGGATATGACACGCGGGGCGGTCTATTCCAATTTTCCGGGCAAGCGGGCGCTATATCTCGCGGTGCTCGCACACGAAGCCGAACAGGCTCCCGCGCCCGCCGGCGGCGCGAAGGCCGACACTCCGGCCGCCGCGCTCGGCGCGTTCGCGAGTACCTGGCTCGAGCAACTACCGCAGTCGAGCCGATACGAGTACGGCGAGGACGAACAGTTCACCTCCCCCGCGCTCAGCGTCGATTTCGTACCGCAAGTGCTGATGAGCGAACAGATCCGGCGACCGTTCGCACAGCTGCTCGCACTCGACGCGCTGCTGCTCGCGGTATCGCTGCGGGCAATCAGCCAACCGACGTCGGCGCCGCTGGAAAGTTTCATCGCCAGTGCCGAATCCGTGCTGACGATCCTGTACGGGACGACCCAGCTGTCCTACGTCGCGCCCGAATTCACCGATCCGGCACGGGCCATCGCACTGTGCGAACAGGTCGCGCTACTCGGCGGCGTGAAGACGCCGAGTCCGCCGTCCACCGCCGACGCGCACGTCACGCGGACGGACGAGGCTTGGGAGCCACCGAGCTGCATCGATCGCGTGCGCGCGGACGCGGCCAGGCTCGACGGCAACGGCCTGATCGCCGTCGTTGGCATGCACCGGATCGCCACAATCGAAGCGGCGCTGTCGATCTGGCCCGAGGACACCGATATCACGCTGACGCTGGTGAGCGACCGTCCCGCGGAACTCGCCCCGCTGGCGCGGCTGGCGATCGCGGATATCTGCCGGTCGTTGCGTCATGCGTTCCCGGCGTCGGCGCTACCTCGGCTACAGGTGGTCGTCGATGATGCCGGAACGCTCGCTGCCGCATGCGGATTCGACCGGTTCGACGACAATTCCGAGTTCGCGGTCATCATCGAGAACGGCCGCATCACGACGCGGGCGGAGGGTCGGGGCGCAGGCGAAGCCGTCGCTATCGCTTACGCGAGTTCATCGGCTGCGGACCGAACGTGAGTCTTCCAGGGTGCCGAGCGTTTTAGCCAACGCCTGACAGGCACCCGTGCCCGTCACCCGCGCCACTACCCGTTCGCCGTCGATGAAGACCGCACTCTCGGTGTCGTCGTCGACGATATCGACCCCGCATGCCCGTGCAAGCTTGCCGGATTCGTCGAGCACCACCTGCATGCCAGGAACCGCGGGGCACGGAAACGCGGTGCGCAGGGACCGGCTGATATCGCTGACCGCGAGGCGAGCCAGCTGTGCCACCTCCGTCCCCTCGGCGGTGGCCATCGCGATCGTTGTGCGACCTCCGCTGGGCTGATCACGCAGGATATCCGCGATCGCTCCGAGCTTGTTCATCCCGAGTACGGCAACGACGTTTGCGCCCGAAAGGTCGGCGGCGACCGTATGGACGAGGTCGCGGCATGGTGGCGGCGTCCATGGTTCGTCAACGCTGGCCACCGTGACGGTGTTCGCCGTAGCCCGCGTGGTGTCGTCGATCCGATGGTGCACCATCTGCTCGCATGCGGCGATCACCTTCGCTCGGTCCACGAATTCCGGTGCGACGAAAGATAATTGGGTCGCACCGTAGAGCAGCGTGATCACCGATTCGGCGATGCCGAGCCAACGGCCGGGCAGTACGGACCCACCGCCGCCGTCCAGTCCCGCCAGCGCCAAGCCGAGGAGGATGGCGTCCAGTTTGATCAGCTGCACGAACGAGCCGCGCAGACATTCGTCGACGACGAGTTCGGGAATGAGGTCGTGCGCCAGCATCGGTGAGCGCAGCTGGGAGACGCCGCCCACCGGATAGTTTGCCGAACCGGGGAGTCGGTCGACCCAGGTCCGGGCGAATCGGCCGATGGCCGTCACCGGGGTCCGCGCCGGGCGACCATCCAGCAGTTCCGGCGCTCGCTCGGCTTCCGCGGCCAGTACGGCCAGGTACAACGCCCGCTTACCAGCGAAGTTGGAGTACACCGCGCCGCGGGTGAGCTCCGCGCGCTCGGCGATGTCATCCACCGTCGCGCCGCGAAAACCACGTTCGGCGAATTCGGCCTTGGCAGCCGCTAGGACCCGGTCGCGATTGCGTTGCTGCAATGCGGCTCTGTTCTGACGACCCATCGGTTCTCCACCAACCGTTCTGTTCGTTTACAGATGCGCATACCATCCAAATGTTGATACCATCTCAATGCTACGTGCGACTGAGTACGAGCGAGGCGGGCATCGAAGGACGGGTAGTGGGCATTACCAGGTACGAATCCGGGTCGCGAACCGCGGCCACGGTGCTCGATGAGGCCAGGCGTCTGGTTGAGCCCGCATACCGTTCCTCCCTGGACCGCATTGCCCCACCGATCCGAATGATCGTCGGCTACCACGCTGGTTGGTTGGACGCCACGGGGCGCCCGAGCAAGCAGGTCGGCAAGTCGATCCGTCCGGCACTGGTACTCGCCTCCGCCAAAGCCGTGGCAGCCGCGGAGCCACCGCAGGGTGTCACCGAGGCCGTCGCGGTCGAACTCGTGCACGATTTTTCATTGCTGCAGGACGATCTCATCGACGGCGACGAGCAGCGGCGCAACCGCCGCTCGGCCTGGTCGGTCTTCGGGGAACGCGGCGCCCAGCTCGCGGGAGATGCGCTACTAGCCATGGCGATCAACGAGATGGTGGGCCGCCCCGGCATCACGCTGCTGTCGAAAGCCCTCGACGCCCTATGCAATGAACAGTGCGCGGATATCGAGTCCGAGCAGCGCGAGACGGTCGACGAATCCCTCGCCATGATCGAATCGAAGACCGCGGCACTGTTGTCTTGTGCCTGCGAGATGGGTGCGATCGCCGGGGGCGCCGACCCCGCACAAGCCAGAGCACTGGCCGAATTCGGACACCATCTCGGCATCGCCTTCCAATTGATCGACGATATGCTCGGCATCTGGGGAAATCCGAGCATGACCGGTAAGCCGCTGTACCCGGACCTCGCCAACCGCAGGAAATCCCCACCGATCGCGCGCGCCCTGGATTCCCCCGGGCCCACCGCGGATGCGCTACGCGAGTTGTATCGAGATGTCGGACGAGATGCCGAAACGCTGCACCGGATCGCCTGCCTGATCGAACTCACCGGAGCACGCGAGTGGGCGCGGCGTGAAGCCCAGCGACAGCTCGCTGCCGCGCTGGACTGTCTGACGGAAGTATCCGCCAACAACGCTACCGAGGACCTTCGACTACTCGCCGCGATGATGACGAGCAGGTCCGCATGAAGAACCCGATCGAGTCGATCCCGCTAGCTCCGAATACTGTCCCGCTTCTCGGTCACGGCATACGTTTTCTCACCGACCCGATCGGATTTCTGTCCGCACTCCCCACGCACGGCCGCCTGAGCCGAGTCCAATTGGGTCCGTTGCCGGTGGTGGTGGTCTGCGATCCCGAGTTGGCCCGGGTGGTACTGCTCGACGACCGCACCTTCGACCGCGGCGGACCACTCTACGACCGCTCCCGCGAGGTCGCGGGGGACGGCATCGGTACCTGCCCGCACAGCAGACACCGCCGACAGCGCCGCCTGAGCCAGCCCGCGTTCCAACCGGGGCGTATGCCCGGATACTCCGCGGCCATGATCGACTCGATCGAAGACGTGATCGGTTCCTGGCAGGACGGGCAGCAAATCCAACTCGGCGCGGAAATGTCGAAACTCACTGTCCGGGTGGCGGTTCGGACAATGTTCTCCTCGTCGTTTCCGGAGACCTCGGTCCAGCAGGTCGCCGATGATTTCACGACCATAGCCGGGAGCATCTTCCGACGGATGGTGTTGCCACCGGTCCTCAATCGACTGCCGACACCGGCGAACCGGCGCTACTACCAGGCGCGGAACCGGCTGCGGGCGGTGGCCGCCGAACTCATCGAACAGCGGCGGTCCGACAATCGCGACCATGGCGATCTGCTGTCGTCGCTGATGCGCGCCCGCGATCCGGACTCCACCGGCGCGCAGGTCGCGATGAGCGACGAGGAACTGATCGACCAGGTATTCACCTTTCTGTTCGCGGGCGCGGAAACCACCGCGAGCACATTGACTTGGGCGTTGTATCTGCTCGGACGAAATCCGGAGCTACGACAGCAGGTTCAGCACGAGGTCGATACCGTGCTGAGCGATAGAACGGCCCGCTACCAGGACCTGGCGAATCTGCCGGTCGTCAATCGGGTGGTGACCGAAACGCTGCGATTGTATCCGGCCGGATGGTTGCTAACCCGGGTAGTTGCGGCGGATACCACCCTCGACGGCGTCGCGCTTCCGGCGGGCACGACCGTCGCGGTCAGTCCGCACGTCATTCATCGGCGCGATGAAATCTATGAGCGGGCAGGCGAATTCGTGCCCGATCGGTGGATCGGTACGGAGCCGGACCGAACGCTGTTCATATCCTTCGGCGCTGGTGCGCGACGCTGCATCGGTGACCAATTCGGACTGGTCGAGGCCAGTTTGGCAGTGGCGACGATCGCCGCACGCTGGCGTGTCGCTCCGCTGTCGACTCGGCCGGTATCGGTATCGCTCGCGCAGCTGCCCGCACCGACGAAACTCGGTATGCGGGTGTGGCGTCGAGATCCGGTGGCCGTCAATGCGTCCGCGTCGGAGCACGGGTAGGTAGACATGGCGGCACCCGCCGAAGCGCCCGCGTGCCGCACGGCCGGCGCGCTGACCAGCGGCCTACTGCGTGAGCTCCACATCTGCTGGTCGTTCAGCGCAGGCGACCTGACGGCAACCGTTGTGCCCGCGACGACTTTCGCCGTCGCGGCTTGGATGAGCACTCGGGCCGGTATCGCGTCACTGCCGCTGGCGTTGGCCGAATGTCTGGTCTATTTCTGGCTTTACATCTACACCTTCAATCTTTCCAACCAGCTGACCGGAATCGAGGAGGATCGCCGCAATAAGCCGCACCGGCCGCTCGTCGTCGGACTCGTCACCCCGCAGGGTGCCAAGTGGCGGCTGGTCTGGGTCACTGCCGCCTTCCTTGTGCTGGGCGCGGCGCTGCGGGTCCTGGAATGGACGGTGCTCTGGATTGTGGCGTGGGCCTTCCACAATCACTTGGGCGGTGCCCGCGCCCTGTGGGGGAAGAATGCGGCGATGGTCGCGGGCACGATCGCCCAACTCGCGGCCGCCTGGCAGATCGTGACTCCCCTGACCCCGGCGGCCTGGACCTGGATCGCGGCGATCGCCATACCACTGAGTGTGCTGGTATCCCTGCAAGATCTGCGCGATATCGACGGTGATCTGGCTGTCGGAAGACGCACCGCGGCAGTGGTTTTCGGCGAGATGGCCTGCCGCCGGTTCTTCGCGGCCGCATTCGCGATCTATCCGATTGCCATGCATTTCCTCGTCTATCGGAACGCACCGACCCCGGCGGCACTGATCGGAGTGGCCGCGGCGCTGCTGTCCTTGGTCATCGCCTACCGCGTGCTGCGGCGGCGCGAGCGCCGTGCCGACCACACCACCTACCTCCTCTACACCTACTGGTACTGCCTGACTCTGGCCAGCGCGATCTTCGCCTTCGGAACGTAGGCGAATCATCATCATCGGCAGGACGCGCCCACGCAGATCCGGGGAGGATCGGATTACCCGAACCGATGAGCGCGACCTGCCCTCGAACACCGCTGCGCCAGCGGCACCGACTGCGGCCTCGGTGTCGCGCGTGCGAAGTATTCGAGACACGGTGTCGGCGACGGTGCCCGGTGATCACCATGTGTTCTCAGCTTAGGGTTGCCTGAACATTTCGACAATCCTATTGGAGCACAACATCATTGGCTAACGCAGGCGTTGTGATCCATCCCAGGTGGGGTGCGCCGGACGCGGCGGGCGTATTCCGATGATCATTGGGGCCATTCACATAGGCGTCGGTCACCGGTTGGGCGCGAACCCAACTTCGCAGTGAATGGTGGGCAACACGGGTGAGGCCTCGCATACTTGCGTCTATAGGGGTTACCGCCGACCCGAGTTGTTCGAACCGGCCGACGAGAAGTGCATGAGTTGGTTACCGACATCATCGATGTGGGCGCGGAATTCACGATCGCCCGGCAAGCACTCTGGGATCTGCTGCTCGAACCGCAGACCTATCCACGGTTATTCGCCGGCATCGGCGGTTGCGAACGCGTGGAATCCCGTACCGATAACGGCATTCTGGAACTGCGGGTCGGCACGCCGGAAACCGGAATACGCACCCATCAGGTGCGGTTGCGGGTGTGCCGCTGGTACGAGAGCTTCGAATTGGAGTGCCTCGGTACCGGCAGTTTCGCCTCGGTCCGCCTGCGCGGCGACGAGGAGCGCACCAAGATCGTCATCACCCTGTTCGCGCCGGGCCGGATGCATCCATCGCTGCCGGAGCAGTCCAATGCCGCGGTGATGACGTGGGTCAACAGCGGGTTACAGCACGCGGTCGATGTCATTCGCGGCGCGCACAACTCGGTGCTGGTCAATGCCGAGAATTCGCCGCTGCGGCGACAGGTGGGTGTGGCCAAGCAGATCATGAGCACCGGCGTCGCGCGACCCACCAATCCAGCGACCAGCATCAAACAGGCTCGCTCCCTGACGAAGTGGGGATTCAATATGGCGGGCGGGTATGCGGCGGGGGCGGCGTATTCACCGGACCGGATCGCCGTCGTCGACGACTCCGGTACCCGCACCTTCGCCCAGATGCACGAGCGCACGAATGCGCTCGCCGGGGCCATGGCTACCCTGGGTCTCGCGTCGGGTGATGCGGTGGGACTGCTCTCGCGCAACCATGCGGGCATGGTCGAAACCATGGTCGCCGCCGGAAAACTCGGGGTCGATGTGGCACTGCTGAATGCGGGGCTGTCCGGGCGGCGCATCGAGGAAATCGTGCAGCGCCACCGGCTTTCGGCACTGTTCGTCGACGGCGATCTGGAGCAACTGGTCCGCTATCTGCATACCGATCTGCACCGCTTCAATACCGACGGCCGACCGCCGGTACCCGGTCGATCCACCATCGACGACCTGATCGCGATGGGGCAGTTCGAATTTCGCATGCCGGCACAGCCTGGCAGGCTGATCGTGCTGACCTCGGGAACCAGCGGCACTCCGAAGGGCGCGCGCCGCCCCCATCCGAAGGGTTTCGGCACCATCGCGGCACTGCTGTCGCGGATTCCGCTCGCGATGGATGCGGCGATGCTCATTCCGGCTCCGCTCTTCCACACCTGGGGGCTGGCCGGGCTGCAGCTCAGTACTGCGCTGCGTGCAACGGTGGTATTGCCGGAGCGGTTCGATGCGGAGGATTGTCTGCGCCTGATGGCCGAACACCAGGTCGAGAGCATGATCGTCGTGCCGACAATGGTGAATCGCATCCTCGATCTGCCCACTGCCGTGCGTGCACGCTACGACACGTCGAGTCTGCGCACCGTGATCAGCTGCGGTGCGCCGCTGGCAGGGGCGACGGTCTTACGGTTCATGGATACCTATGGCGAGATCCTCTACAACGTCTACGGTTCCACCGAAGTCTCCTGGGCCACCATTGCCACCCCCGACGATCTGCGCACCGCACCGACCACCGCGGGCCGACCGCCGCTCGGCACGAGAGTCGCGGTGCTGGGTCCGGATCAACGTCCTGTTCCGATCGGCGTCACCGGGCGTATCTTCGTCGGCAACCACATGCTGTTCGACGGCTATGTGAACTCGGCGCCGCCCGCAGAAGCCGATGGCATGCTCGACACCGGGGACCTCGGCTATCTCGATGTGGCGGGCCGCATGTTCATTGCGGGGCGCGATGACGAGATGATCATCTCCGGCGGCGAGAACGTGTTCCCACGTCCGGTCGAGGAGGCACTCGCGCATCTGCCGCAGGTCAGTGAGGTCGCCGTGGTCGGTGTCCCGGATACCGAATTCGGGCAGCGTCTGGCCGCCTTCGTGGTGAAACGCGAAGGCGCGGGACTGGATTCGGATATGATCCGGTCCTATATTCGCAACCGGCTCAGCCGTTTTTCCGTACCGCGTGATGTCACCTTCCTCAACGCGCTCCCCCGCGGCGAAACCGGAAAGATCCTCAAACGACTGCTCATCGGATCCGAGCCCGGCGAACCATCTCCGCTGGGCACCACTGGCTCGGCCTGACCTTATGCGGGTTCCTGCGACGGTGCCGGCAACGCCAGAGTCGGCACCGCCATCGCAATCGCGAGGACCGCGATGGCGGCCAGCATAGCAATGCTTCCGTCCAAGGTATGAGTGCGGAAGAACACTACGCTGAGCAGCGCCAGCCCGACCGCATTGCCGATCTGCTCGATGGTGGGCAGCTGGCCCGATGCCTCGGCCATTTGGCGCTGCTCCAATCCCGCCAGCATCAGTGGTTGCAGTTGCACGCCGAACAGACCGACCCCGAATCCCGCGATGAAAACCGGGCCGAGCGCCAGGGCGAGGTTCACCTCGCCCGCGGAGATCCGCAGGTAAGCCGCGCCGATCGCCACGCAGCATCCGTACATCGCGATGCCGAATGCGAGTGCCCTTACTCCCCAACGCCTTACAAGCAGCAGCGAGGCGAGGGCACCAGCGCCCGCACCTAGTGCGAACGGTGTCATCGCCACACCGGTGCGCAGTGCGGACCAGTGCAGTTCGTCCTGCAGGGTGATCGATACGGTGAAGACGAATGCGGTGAACAGGCCGAAGAAGCTCGCCACCAGTGCCGCACCGATGGCGAAGCCACGATCGGCGAACAGATCCAGGCGCACCAGCGGACTGCCGCCACGCCGAACCAGCCTGCGCTCATAGGCGAAGAACACCGCGCCGACCGCGAATGCTGCCGCGATTACGCCGAAAGGCCATGGCCGCCAACCGTTCTGCTGAATGTCGGCGAGCGCGGCAAGAAGGGCGAACAGACTCACCGTAGACAAAGCTACCCCGCCCAGGTCGATGCGATCGCGTTCCGGCGGCCTGCCGAGCCGCAGATATCTGAAGCCGAGGACGAAGGCGAGCACGCCGACGGGCAGATTCATCAGGAATATCGAATGCCAACCGAGTCCGGCGATATCAGCGGTGACCAGCGCGCCACCGAGGATCGGTCCGAGCATGCCGGCGAATCCGGCGGTCGCGCCGTATAGCGCGAACACCTGTTGATGTCGATTCGGCGGGAAGCTCGCAATGAGGATGGCGATCGTCTGTGCCGCCATCCCGGCACCCGCGATGCCCTGGCCGATTCTCGCGGTTACCAATTCAGTTGCGCTGGTAGACATTCCGCACCACAGTGAGGCCGCGGTGAACGCCGTGACCGAGACCAGGAATACGGTGCGACGGCCGAAGATGGCACCGATGCGCGCCGCGGTCAGCAGGGTGCACGCGAAGGCCAGCGAATAGCCGGAGACCACCAGCACCTGCGCCGATTGCGAGGCCCGCAGGTCAGCGGTGAGATTTGGCAGTGCGGTATTGACGATGGTCACATCGACCATCTGCATGAAGACCGCGAGGAGGCAACCGGCGAAGGCGAGCCACGCGCCGAATTCACCGCCCGTCCGCTCGTCGGATCGTCGTGTCCCGATCTCCGTCACAGCTGATCCTCCCGAACGCGGGCAATCGAACGCGATGACGGTAACGAACAATCCGGTGGCTACCGCGGGTCAGCGAGCAAAGACTCCGTCAACACACAAGCCGACCGTCACCCAACTTGTGAACCCGCCCAAGTCGCGGCCCGGCCCTGGTCGGATCAGGCCGACAGATCAGTCGACTCGGCTCGCGCCATTTTCACCAGCATGTCGTGCAATTCCTTCGCCAACTTCCCCGCCCGATCCCCGTGCAGCGCCACATCGGTGAACGCATCGAGCAGGGCGAGGCTCGGATCCAATGGGTTGTAGGCGAGACCCGCACTGCCACGCAGGGATTCGGTAATCAGTCGGCGCTGCGCCTCATGCCGGGCCCGAAAGTCCCCCGCGACATCGAGCGCACAACCGTACTCGCGCACAACCGCGGCATACACCGGCCGATCGGCATTGCGCCGCCGCCGCAACCACCTGCGCGGCCGCGCACTCCCGGCTTCCGGAACCAAGGTCGCCAAGGCCCCACCATCGAGCACCATCCAAATCGCCGACGCATCCGACTGCGGCAGCGCCGGAGACGGCCCACCTATTGCGGGCGCGCTATCGTCCGGATCGGTAATCCGTATGCCACGCAAGGCAATCGGATACCTGGTCAGCATATCGACGACCGCCGCGGTCACCTCCCGGACAACATACGTGTCGACATTCGGCCCATCGAATCCAATGATGTCCAGACCGTGCTGCGCCGCCAACTCGACAGCGGTCGTCAAGGTCACCGAATCAACGGACTCCCCACTGGGGCAAGGCATCTCGACATCGGGATACGCCGAGAGTTGTACTGTCTCGGATTCCTGAAAGTAGACCGGGAACGCTACAGTTTCCGGCTCCAACTCCTGCGCTTGCGGCCGCGCCACCTCGGATTCTCGAGCATAGACCGGCACGGGCACCGACTCTGGTCGTTGAACGCAGACCGGCCGCGATGCCGAGTCAGGTTCTTGGACGGGCGCCGCCAGTGGTGGTTCCTGGACGTCAACCGGTAGCTGTGGAATCCCGGGCTCCCAAGCATCCGCCGGTAGCGGCACCGCTGCGGGCTCGGCGACATCCGCTGGCAATGGCACTGCCCTGGGCGGCTGATTATCCACCCGCGGCTGCACAGACTCGGAATTCGAGATGTCGACCGATAGCGGCAGAACATCGGGCTCCCGAACATCTGCCGATAGCGCCGCCGGCGCTGAGGTCGCGACATCAACCAGCGACCGCACCCCCTCCGGCACATTATTATCCAGCGGCGCACGTACCGTCGCAAGTTCCGAACCATCGGCCAGCCGCGCCCCTGCATCCGGATCTCGAACATCTGTCGGTCGCGCCACGGCCGCGGGCTCGGCAGGATCGAACGATTGCGGCGCACCCCCCGGCCCGCCGACATCCGCAGCCTGTCGCGGTACCGTTTCGGGTTCCCCAATATCCACCGGCAGAGGTATGGCCGGGCCTTCCTCGACATCCACCGCCACGAGCTCCGCAATATCCGACAGCGGCAGAGGGCCTGTCGGTGGCGAAACCCCCTCCGGCGCTTGAATATCCCTCGACGGTCCGATCACCTCCGCATTGGCGGTATCGCCTAGCACACCACTCGGTGCCGACACGACTTCCGGCTCCCGAAGATCTTCCGAGGGCCCAACCGCTGCGGACTCGGCTGCATCCGCCAGCAACGGCACAGCCGTCGGCGCCTCGATCTCCGCCGGTGGTCTTTGCGTCTCGGGTTCCGAAACGTCGACCGGTAGCGGTGCTGCCTCCGGCTCGCGATCATCGGCCGGTAGCGCCACGGCCGCGGGCTCCACAATATCCAGCGATTGCGGCGCACCCTCCGACTCGCCTACGTCCATGGGCAGCGCCGCCGCCGGCTCCGCAATGTCCACCGACAGCGGGAGGGCGGTTAGCGGACGAACATCCTCTGGAGGCGAAATTACTTCCGACGCAACATCTCGCGACGATCGAAACGCCTCTAGCTTCGCGGTATCGCCCAGTGGACCACTCGGCGGCGCCGCGGTTTCCGGTTCCCGCACATCCACGGGTACTGGAAGAGCCTCGGGCTCCTCTACTTCTACCCGTAGCGCGGGCTCCCCTACATCCATCGGCACAGCCACTGCGATGGGCTCTGCGGCATCCGTCGGCAGCGGCATTGGGCCTGGCCGCCGAATATTCACCGGTGGCGAAACTGCCTCCGGCGCTGAAACATCCGTCGTCGGTCGAATTGGCGCCGGCTGCACGGTGTCGCTCGGCGGACCTGTCGGTGTCGACACCGCGCCCGCGTGGACCGTGGTGGGCTGGCGGGGCGGGGTTCGCTCGATTATCGGTGGGACAGAGGTCGCGAATGGGAGCGGTTCCGACCCAGGGAATGTGGAGGGTGCGGCGGGTGTCTTCGGTTTCGCTGGGCGTGGGCGGACCGTGCGTTGGGACCACGGAGTGTCCACTGTGCGACGGGACCACGGAGTTGGTGCGGGCTCACGGACGAATGGGCGGTGTCGACTCGCGGTGTGTTGGTCTGTCGCCGGTTGACCTGATGCGCTGTTGGGGCGCACCGACGCAGATGTGATATCCGAATGCACCGCAACAGGCGGAACGTCCGAGTGCATCGCAAAATGCGCGATATCCGACTGCGCCGCCGCGAATGCCGCTGCTGACCGCACCTTCGCCGATGCACCGTCCGACCGCACCTCCGCAGACGCCGCAGCCGACAGCACCTCCGCAGATACCGCACCCGACCGCACCTCCACAGCCGCCACGTCCGACGCCGCCGCAGATACCGCACCCGACGACACCTCCGCAGACGCCGCAGCCGACAGCACCCCTTCGGACGCACCAACCGACTCCGCCTCCGCGAATTCGATCGCGGCCTTGAGCTCAACGACGGTTCGGTTGGCTTCGACAATGAGGCGTTCCAACCTGGTCACCATCGCCCGCAGTTCGCCCGGGTCGAACCGCGACCGCTGATTCACCGAGGTCTCCTGCTGTGTCGTTACCGCGGTCAGGTGCAACCGGGTGTGCTGACCCGTAACCACGGTCCGATTCGCGTGGACCCGAAGACGGACAGTGGCGCAGTCAATTTTCACTCAGGTCGTCAAACCTCCCGAGATTGGGAAGTCCGCGCCTTGCCCGGCTCGGCCGATTCGGGCAGGGTGCATCGGTCGAACTCAGAGGGCGCCGCCACCTCCGATCAGCCATGGGTTGAAGCTGCAGTCCAAGCTCGAATGGTGCGCGGGATCCAGAGCCTCGAGGGCGATCGAAGCCGCACGCGGCGAGTACATCATGGTCAGGTGGTCGGACAGATCCTGTTCGCAGCCGTCCTGCAGCGTGATGTTGTCGACTGCGGCATCCGGCCCCGCCTGCAGGAACGTCCAGTTGTAGGGATTGGTGACCTCGTCGTAGCGCGACCCGACGACCGTGTAATCGACACCGGGCACGGTATCGCCGTTCGCGTTCAACCGTGCGTAGAACGAAGACCCCACCGCCTGTTCGATATTCGACAGCCCGACGATCGGCTCGTAGAAACCGAGGATATTCACACCGAGGTTATTGATGGCCCGCCCCAGCAACGCGATGCCCATCAACGACGTGCCGTGGTGTGTCGCACCGAAAGTGACCAGCTTGCCGACCTTATCGGCACCTCCGTCGAATTTCAGGTACTGATTCGCCACCGTCCCACCCTGCGAATGACCGACGATATCGACCTTCTCCGCCCCCGTGGCCGCGCGCACCCGCTCCACGAAATCCGCCAGCTGGCGCGAGGATTCGGCCATCGGCCCGACTCCGTAGCGACCGGGCAGCAACGCACCGATTCCGCCACCGTCCATCAGTCCCGATCGCCCGAAATTGAAGGCGAATACGCAGAATCCCGCCCGCGCCAACTGCGGCGAGAGATAGGCGAAGGTGTCGAAAGCGTTAAGCCAGGTGCCGTGCAGTAGCACCACCGGGTTCGGATGTTCGGCACTCGGCTTGCAGTCCCACCGGTTCGAACCCGCGGGCGCGGCGTCAGGGCTCGTGAGACCGTACCCGAAAGCCGCAAGAGCCGCGGTCATTTCGGGCCCCTCACCGACGGTATTGGATGCGATGCTCTTGGCCCAGCCCGATCCACTTCCGGTATCCACGATCGCCCGCGGCTGGCGCCCGTCCGGAGCCGGCGCCAGCCCCGCGTTGATTTGTTCGACGAGGAATTGCTGATCGGATTCGGCGGGCTCCGCGCCCGCCGCACCGATCCCGAGACCGTGCGCCACGGCCAGTCCAGCGATGAGGGCGGCACCCGCGAAGGTACGGCACCCGCGTTGCTTCATTGCAAACATTTCGTACTTCCCATCCCGATCGGTTCCACGCCACGCCGGTCGCTATGCCATGGGTCACAGATCGATCGAAATGTGATGGCCGCCATTGTGATTACGCGGTATTCGAAATCTAGGACGGTCATTAGACGACGTCACTACACGGCATGACGAATAAACTCCGCACTGGTTTGTCGTCGACGACAAAGTTCTGGTTGAGAAAACCGAAACGTTGAAGTGCGCACTGTCGTCGGCAACAATCGGCGCATGGCAATCGCCCCGACCTCGGCCACCCGAGATGCCCCATTGGTGACCCGACTACTGACCCGGTGGCCGCAGATCTCCGAACGCATGCTCGCCGAGGGCCTCGGTGCGACCCCGCCCGCGACCGATCTGCCCGAAGGACATTTCACCGCGGAGGTGCTGCCCGCCATCTACGCCTGCGGCCGCGCCGTATTGCAGGCCATCGGCGAAGACCGCGAATTCACCGGTGCCGAGGTCGCGACCTTCGTGGCGCCGGTCGCCGAGCGGCATGCCGAAGACCGCTTTCCGCTCTCGATCCTGATCGAGGCAATCCACGGTTCGGCGCAGTCGGTGCTTGCCGAAGCCGCCGCACTTGCGACGCCCGAGGAAATGGCCGATCTGGTCCGAGTCGGCTCACGCCTGCTCGATCTGCTCAAGCACATCAATATAATCGTCGTCGAGACCTACACCGCGGTCGAACAATCCATCTATAACGCGGAGCGGGAAGCCCGCCGCGAACTGTGTTCGGCACTGCTGCGCGGCCAACCCGCGGATGAACAGGCCGCCCGCGCCGATACCCCGCTCAGCGAGCGGTATACGGTGCTCGGCATCCATATCGATTCCGAAGACCAGCCCACCTCGGTCGCTGATCTACTGGCGCGGCGACGGATACGGATCCTGCACCGCACCCTGGATACGATCAGCAACGGCACCGCGCTGGTGACCTTCGACGGAGCCACCGGAATCGCCCTTCTTCCAGCGTATTCCGACGAACCGAAGCTGACGAGATATGCCGCGCTGGCGGCGGACCTGGCCGAACAATTCGGTGCGGCAGCATATCTGGCCGAATGGCCGGCGGTCGCACGTGCCGAACTGCCCGATGCCGCGACCGAAGTGGCCGAGCTCGCAACGCTCGCACGTCTACTCGGCCGCCCGACCGGAACCTATCGACTCGACGATCTACTGCTCGAATACCAACTCACCCGGCCGGGCCACGCCCGTGACCGGCTGGCCGAGCGCATCATCCCACTGCTGAGCAACCCCCATCTCCTGGAGGCGTTGGAGGCACATCTGCGCTACGGCTCCGACCGCAAGGCAGCGGCGGCACGACTTCATGTGCACCCCAACACCTTCAGCTATCGACTGCGCCGCATCGCCGAGCTGACCGGCATCGATCCCACCGACCCGCACAACTCCCGCCTGCTCGCCGCATCACTCACCATCCAGCGCACACACCAGCCGCCGGATCTGCAGCGGTGAGACGTTCAGGCGCCGATCCGGGCGACCGTTTCGGCGACTCGTTCCAGGTGATCGGTCATCGCCGCACGCGCGGCCTCCGGCGCACCTGCCTCGATGGCCCGCACGATGGCTTCGTGCTCGCGGTCGGAGTCGGTGCGGCGGTCCTGGGTCAGATTCAAGAACTCCGATTGCAGGTCCAGCGCACGGCGGGTGTCGGCGACCATGGCGGTCAGCATCGTATTGCCGCTGGCGGCCGCGATCGCGGTGTGCAATTCGCCGTCGTAGCGCACCCATTCGTGCGCATCCGGGGCAGCGGCCAGCTTGTCCAGGATTTCGAACAGCTGGTGCACCTGGGCCGGCGTGCGGCGCTCGGCGGCGAATCCGGCGGCCGGTATTTCGACGAGCCGGCGCGCCTCGATCAGGTCACCGGCACCGACGCCCGCGAAGGTCGGCTGGGTATCGGCGTTCTTTGAGACGACGAAAGTGCCTCGGCCGGTGTGGGTTTCGGTGAGCCCGAGGATGGCGCAGGCATGTAGCGCCTCACGGACCACCGGCCGACTCACCCCGAACTGCTTGGCCAGCGCCAGTTCTGCGGGCAGGCGATCGCCCACCGCGTAATCGTCGCTCTGGATGAGGCTCTTGAGCCGACGAAAGACCGCTTCGGTGGCGCCGATGCGCTGCACGTACCCTTCCTCGACCGTCACGCGACCCAGTATGGCATTGACAGTCGCTGTGACCCCCATTACAGTCAACCTGTCTTACAGCCTGACAGCCTTACTTCTCAGGGGCCGAATCCGGCCCACGGAAGGTTTTCGATGCAACACCACGACCAACAGTCGATCGCCACCCCCACGCCCGCACCGCGGATCGATATCGGGGACCTCGGCTACCAGAAGCGGCTGCGCAAGCGCCATATGCAAATGATCGCGATCGGCGGATCGATCGGCACCGGACTGTTCCTCGGCGCCAGCGGTCGGATGTCGCTCGCTGGACCGTCCCTTGCCCTCGTCTACATCGTGTGCGGAATCTTCACATTCATGGTGGTGCGCGCCCTCGGCGAACTCGTCATGTACCGGCCTTCGTCGGGGGCGTTCGTGTCCTATGCCCGCGAATTCCTCGGTGAACGCGGTGCGTACACGGTGGGCTGGCTGTACTTTCTGAACTGGTCGACGACGCTCGTCGCCGACATCACGGCGGTCGCGCTGTACGCACACTTCTGGTCGTTCTTCGTCCACGTGCCGCAGTGGGTGCTGGCGTTGATCGCGCTGACGGTCGTCGTCGCGCTCAACGTCATGTCGGTGCGACTGTTCGGCGAACTCGAATTCTGGTTCGCGCTGGTCAAGGTCGGGACCATTGTTGTATTCATGGTGCTGGCCATCGGATTCATCGTCACCGGCACCTCGGTCGGCGGGAACGATCCCGGCATCTCGACGATCACCGATCACGGCGGACTCTTCCCGCACGGACTTGCACCGATGCTGACCATCGCGCTCGGTGTGGTGTTCGCCTTCGGTGGCACCGAAATGATCGGCGTCGCAGCGGGTGAAGCCGACAACCCCCGGCTCGTGGTGCCGCGCGCGGTGAACTCCATCATGTGGCGGATCATCCTGTTCTACGCGGGCTCGGTCATCCTGTTCACACTGCTGCTGCCGTGGACGGCCTACTCCCCCAGTGAAAGTCCTTTCGTAACGGTGATGAGTTCGATCGGCATTCCGCACGCCGGTGACGTGATGAATCTGGTGGTGCTCACCGCCGCGATGTCCAGCCTGAACGCCGGGCTCTACGCGACCGGCCGCACTCTGCGCTCGATGGCGGTGGCCGGCGCGGCACCACGTTTCGCACAGCGGCTGAACCGCAATGGCGCCCCGTACGGCGGCATTCTGATCACCAGTGTGGTCGGCATCGCGGGTGTGGTGCTCAATCTGGTCATGCCGCAGAAGGCCTTCGAGATCGTGCTGAATCTGGCCGGACTCGGCATTGTCGGCACCTGGGCGTCGATCATGATCTGCCACTGGATCTTCGTGCGCCGCGCCGAGCAGGGGCACTACCGCAGGCCCGCCTTCCGGCTGCCCTTCGCTCCGGTGCTCAATATCCTCACCCTCGGCTTCCTGCTGGCGGTGATCGTGCTGATGTTCTTCGACGACGAGATCGGGCGCATCACGCTCGCGGCATTCCTGCTGGTCATCGCCGCGATGGTGGCGGGTTGGTACCGGGTGCGTGGACGGTTGGAACCTGACGTGCTCGCGCCGATGGAGGGCACCAGCACCGGATCGGAGAGCCCGTGACCTCGGTCGCTACTGCGCAACGCGTTTCGCAGATCAGTGTCGATATCCTCTACACCGGTGGCACATTCGGGATGGTCGATCACGGTGACGGACTGCGCCCGCGCCAGGGTCTGGACAGTGAAATCGCCGACGTCATCACGCGATTCGAGCGCGAGAACGGTATCGCGGTACGGTTCGGCTACACCGAACTCGACCAGGTCATCGACAGTTCCGATGCCGGGGCCGACACCGCCCGCCGCATCGCCGGACAGGTCCGGTCCGGCATCGAGGAGCGGCGGCCGGACGGGGTCGTCGTCGTGCACGGCACCGACACGATGGCCTACGTGGGCGCTCGGATGGCATTCGAGCTACGCGATATAGAGGTGCCCGTCGTGCTGACCGGAGCGCAGATCCCGCTGGGGCTTCCCGGTAGCGACGCACGGAGCAATCTGACGCTCGCGTTGAACAGCATTGCTGCCCAATCGGTTTCCGGAACGTTTATCGCCTTCGGAAAGTCGCTGCATCCCGCGGTGCGTGCCAGCAAACGCGCGTGCGACGACTACGACGGATTCAGCACAGTCCGGGAATACACACCACCACCCTCGCCGCCCCGGCTGCCGGAAATTCAGTCGCGCCCGGATCGCATGCCGGTCGGCCTGTTCACCGTCTTTCCCGGAATGCACCCGGACCTCCTCGACGTGGCACTGCGTCACTACCGAGGCGGACTCGTACTCGAGTGCTACGGCTCGGGCACATTACCGCTGCACGGTTCAGCAACAGTCGAGGCCATACGTGCGGCCACCTCACGCGGGACGCCCGTCGTCGTCATCACCCACTGTGACAGCGGCACAGTCGATCTCGACCGCTATCAACCCGGCCGGGCCATGCGGGGTGCGGGTGCCATCGGTGGCCGCGATATGACCCGGGAGGCCACGCTCGCGAAACTCGGCTACCTGGTCGACATCGGCCTGTCCGGTAGCGAGTTGCACCGGTGGATGACGACGAACCTGCTCGGCGAACTCTCGAATCCCCCTGCGACACAGCCGATCCCGCACACATCAAACTGAACAGGAATCCGATGACCGAAAGCACTCGCACCGAACGCGATTCCCTCGGCACCCGCGCGGTACCACGCGAGGCCTACTGGGGCGTCCACACCGCGCGCGCACTGGACAATTTCGCTATCACCGGCGACCGCATCGGGAATTACCCGGCACTGATCACCGCGCTCGCCGCCGTCAAACAGGCCGCCTGCCGCGCCAACCGGGACCTCGGCCTACTCGATTCCCGCCGTGCCGAAGCTATCGATGCGGCCTGCGACGAGATCCGCGCTGGCGCATTGCACGACCAATTCCCCATCGATCCCATTCAGGGTGGGGCCGGTACCTCGACGAATATGAATGCCAACGAGGTCATCGCCAACCGCGCACTGGAGCTGCTCGGCCACGACCGCGGCGGCTACACCGAACTGAATCCGCTCGATCATGTGAATCTGGGCCAGTCGACCAATGACGTCTACCCGACCGCGGTGAAGCTCGCCATCGTGCACCACATTCACGATCTGATCGCGGCATTGAGCCGTCTAGCGACCGAATTCGACAGCAAGGCAATCGAATTCGCCGACGTAATCAAGATGGGTCGCACCCAGCTCCAGGATGCCGTACCCATGACGCTCGGGCAGGAGTTCGGCACCTTCGCGATCATGATGCGCGAGGACTGCGCCCGCCTCGACGAGGGCACCGCGCTACTGCGCGAATGCAATCTCGGCGGCACCGCGATCGGGACCGGCATCAACGGCCATCCGGATTATCCGGCGCTGGCCTGCACCCATCTCGCCGACATCACTCGGATTCCGGTGTCCTCGGCCGCCGACCTCATCGAAGCCACCCAGGATTGCGGTGCGTTCGTGCAGATCTCCGGCATCGTCAAACGCGTCGCGGTCAAACTGTCCAAGATCTGCAACGACCTGCGGCTCATGTCCTCGGGACCGACGACGGGTCTGGGGGAAATCTCCCTTCCCCCAGTACAAGCCGGATCATCGATCATGCCGGGCAAGGTCAATCCGGTAATCCCGGAGGTCGTCAACCAGGTCGCATTCGCGGTCATCGGCAACGATATGACTGTCACCATGGCCGCCGAGGCGGGCCAGCTCCAGCTCAACGCCTTCGAGCCGATCATCGCCTACAGCCTGCTGCGCACCACCGCGCATCTCACTGCCGCCATCGACACTCTCGCAACCAGATGCGTCGCGGGAATCACTGCCCACCGCGACCACCTGGAACAGGGCGTGCGCCGCTCCATCGGTATCGTCACGGCCCTCACCCCCCACATCGGCTACGCCGCCAGCGCCCGAATCGCGAAGCAGGCCTTGCACACCGGCCGCCCGGTCGAGGAAATCGCCACCGAGCTCGGCCTATTGCCAGCCGAAACCGTGAAATCCCTACTGGCACCGCACCGCCTCGCCGGACTGCCGACTCCGGCAACCGAAGCTGCTGCGGCGCAGTAGTGGCGCCTCGTCCGGTCTACGGTTCGGCATGCAACACGCCGAACACGCCGACATCGGCGTGGCGACATAGATATGCGTGCCAGTTGGGCTAACATTGCAGCGCTGCGCGACGTGGCGGCGTTCGCGCAGCGAACGGGGAAGGAACTCGCCCGGCAACACGGTGTGTTGCCGGGCGGGTCAAAAATATTCCGCCGCATGGCCGCTGTTCCCGGTCCCAACGGCCCAGCGCGCTGGACGAGACCGTCGGCATCCTCGCAAGCCTCCCCGCGCGAAGTCGAAACCCGCTCTGCCCGAAGGCACCTCGCCCCTCGAGCTAGGGGACGAAGTTCGCTCGACACTCGCCGACGAATTGCTGGGCACCGCAGGCATTTCCGTACATGATCTTGCCAGCGGTACCGGCCATCACGGCACAGCGGACTCCAGTCGTGCCCACCCACAGCCGAACAGCGCGAATCCGGCGAATGTCGCAGGACGATGTCGCACAGTCCGGGTCCGAGCCCACTCCCGAAAGGTGCTGCTGCAACCGGTATTCGGACAAATCGGTAGGTGATACTCCCAGCCGGAAGGACCGTCGCGCACATGCAAGAATCGTCCGCGATGATCACCTATCTTGAAGCGACTGTTATCGGTGCGGTGCAGGGGGTCACCGAGCTGTTCCCGATCTCCAGCCTCGGTCACTCCGTGCTGATCGCCGCATGGGTGGGAGGTGATTGGCGGAAGTTATTGGTCCAGAACGACTCCGGCGCAGGCAATCCCTATCTCGCGTTCGTGGTCGCGCTACACGTGGCGACCGCTGTGGCGTTGCTCGGGTATTACTGGCGCGACTGGTGCTCGATAATCTCCGGTTTCGTCACGTCGCTGCGCACCAGGCAACTCGATACCGTTCCGCAGCGATTGGCGTGGCTGATCGTGATCGCCTCCACGCCGGTCGCCATCCTCGGGCCGCTGCTCGTGCATCTGCTACACGCACTGTTCGAGGGGCCCATCGACGCGGCCATCTTCCTGACTCTCAATGGCGTCGTGCTGGTAATCGGTGAGGGGCTGCGCCGACGCAACGAGCCGACGCTGGCGGAATATGGGCGACGTTTCGCCCTCACCGCCGCATCGCATCCAGCCCGCCAAACGGACCGGCGGCTGGCCGCCCTCGGGGCGCGCGATGCCGTCGGTATCGGATTCGCCCAAGCCGGCGCCCTGCTGACCGGGTTCAGCCGCGCGGGCCTGACCATGGTCGGCGGACTGTGGCGCGGTCTCGAACACACGCACGCGGCCAAATTCGCCTTCCTGCTTGCCACTCCGGCAATCCTGGGCGCCGGGATCGTGGAAATACCGGAGCTGTTCGGACCGGAAACCGACGGCATCCGAGGGCCGGTTCTCGTCGGCGCGATCGTGTCGGGCACATCGTCCTGGCTGGCCGTGCGCTACCTCGAGCGGCACTTCCAAACTCGCACCCTGCTACCGTTCGCAACGTACTCACTGGTCGTGGGACTGCTCTCGATCATCCACTTCAGCTGAATCCATATTCGACAAACAGGTTTCGAACTCAGATGACAACACCGACCTATGACGAATTCGGACTGTTCGCCGAGAATGCGGCCGAGGCCGGGCTGGCCTGGTCCGGTCCGCCACAGGTGCAACGGTTCTCGGTCGACATCGGCTCCGGTCGCCACATCAGTGGCCTGCGCTGGGGTGACGGCGAGCCGGAGATGGTGCTTCTGCACGGTGGCGCGCAGAACGCGCACACCTGGGACACCGTGGCACTGGCGCTGGATCGCCCCCTCATCGCGTTCGACCTGCCCGGTCACGGCCATTCCGACTGGTGGCCAGATCACCTGTACACGCCACACCGGCTGGCCGACGCGGTCGCCGCCGCTGTCGAAACCGTGGCGCCGCAGGCGAAGGCGGTCATCGGCATGTCCCTCGGTGGGCTGACCGCACTGCGACTCGCCGCGGGCCGCCCGGCTCTGGTGCGCCGCCTGATCGTCGTGGACGTCACCCCCGGCACCAGCGACAACCCGCACAAGACCGCGGCGATAGTCGCATTCGTCAACGGCCCCACCGACTTCGGCTCCTTCGACGAGATCCTCGAGCGTACCGTCGCACACAATCCGGGCCGGTCGGTCCAGTCGCTGCGGCGCGGAGTGCTACACAACGCGCGCCAGCGGGATGACGGCCGCTGGATTTGGCGCTACGACCGACTTCGCCCGACCGCCGACGGCTCGCTCGACTTCAGCCCCCTTTGGGACGACGTCTCCGCCGTACAAGCACCGTTGCTGCTCGTACGCGGCGCACGCTCACCGGTCGTCGACGACGCCGACGTCGCGGAACTGCTCCGCCGCCGCCCCGGCGCACGGGTCGCGATCGTCGACGGCGCCGGACACTCGGTCCAAGGCGACCGCCCCCTCGAACTCGCGGCCCTCATCCGTGACTTCGCCTTCCCCGCTGAATGAAATATTTCGGCGCGTTCGGATTGAACTTATTCGAGTCGAGCGCTGTCAATGTCATGACCGGCGCCGCAGCCCCATGCCGATCCCGTATGCCGCGGCGGGAACATACATATCGCTACCGGCGAAGCGCCGATCGGGCGAACGCGGCGTTCAGGCGGTTCCGGAAGGGACTGCGTGGCGGGGTGTCGGCGGCGGCGTGGAGAGCCTCGGTGAGCAGGCTGATGGGTTCGGTGCAGGTGGTGTAGCGGGCGCTCGGATCCTTTGCGAGCGAACGGTGCACGATCGTGTCGACCTCGGCGGGGATCCAGTGTCGGCGCGCGGAGATATCCGGCGGCGCGTCGTGCAGGTGGGCCTGCGCGGTGGCCATGAGATTTCCGCGAGGGAACGGCGGGCGGCCGGTGAGCAGTTCGATCGCGGTAGCGATCAGCGCGTACTGGTCCGTCGCCGGGCATACGGCGCCCGCCCGCAACAGCTCCGGCGCGGCATACGGCACCGAGACGACGACGAAACCGTTACTGGCCAAGGGCGGTTCCGGCCGGTGCAGCCATCGGGCCTGGTCGAAATCCGAAAGTTTCACCGTCGCGGGATCGTCCACACCCACCAATAGATTCGCCGGTTTGACGTCGAGATGGACTATGTCGTTGGCGTGCACGAAATCCAAACCGGCCGCGACCCGGCCCAGCACATGCAGCACCCGCCGCAGGTCCGGATGTCGGTGCGGCATCGGCACCAATGTCGAACCCGTTGCGCCGGCGACGTACTCGTGCGCCGACCACAGCCTGCCGTCGGTTTCACCGTGCGTGTACATCCGCACGATATTGGGATGCCGTAGCACCGACAGGATGTCGAACTCGTGCACGAATCGCGCTCGCGCCTCGGGTGACCGGCTGTCCTCAGGGCCCAGAATCTTCAGCGATACCGGCCGCGACCGTTCCGAATCCTCGGCCAGATACACATCGCTGCTACCGCCATGACCAAGCCGAGCCTGCACAACGAATCCAGCAAACCGGTCATTCGGTTCCACTACCACCGCCACACCGTAGTTCGCCGACGCCCGGCATCGGTGGCGCAACCTCTCGCTGCTGGGAAATCGGATGCGGTCAGTCCTTGGGTATGCGCTCGTGCAGGGTCAGCAGAATGTGATCGAAGGTGGCGACGGTCGCGGGTTCGGGCGCGGGTAAGGTACACAACTCGGTGATCAGTTGTTCGGCCAGCACGCGCAGCTTGATATTGGTTTCCTGCGAACGCCAGATGAGCACCTTGAACGCCTGCTCGGCACTGATCCCGTACAGCCGCATCAGCACGCCCTTGGCTTGTTCGATCACCGCACGCGACTCGATCAGTTCCGGCAAACGCACCTCGAGCGCTTCACGTTCGGCTTCGGCGAGGGTGGCGCTGAGGTCGATATAGAAACCCGTCGTGCCAACCGGTTGGCCTTCGTCGTCGAGAATTCGGTCCGCGACGACCATGACATTGTGTTCGCCACCAGAGGTGTCGATGAACCGGTGGCGGCTGGAGAACGGCTCACCACTATCGATGGAATGGGCGATGCGTTCGGCAACCGGTTCGCGGTCGTCAGGATGCTTGTGGGCCAATAGCAATTCGGTGGTCGGCTCGATTTCCCCGGGCCGGTAGCCGTGCATCCGGTACACCTCCGGCGACCACTCCCAGCGGCGGCTGGCGAACCAGAAGCGGAAACTACCGACCGCGGATCGCGCACCCGCCAGTCGGGGCGACGCGGCCGCGCTATCGTCGATCGAAGATCCAGGCGAAGGGGTCACCAAGCAATTATGGCCGATACGCCGCCGCTCGCACGCTTGTGATCAGTGAATTCATCCCCGCATAGCTGCTGGTCGACGTCACTCGTCGAGCAGGCGCCATGCCGTGAGTGCGAGCCTGGCCCGTAGTAGTCCGGTGGGTTCGGCCAGTTCGATACCCGTCATCTTTTCGATCTGTTCGAGCCGGCGGGCGACGCTGCTGTGGTGCAGGTGCAACAACGCGGCCGCCCGACGCAGCGAGCCGGTGGCACAGTAGGCGTCGAGTGTCTCCAGATCCTCCGGGGTGCTCGCTATTCGGGTGATCGCGGCGACATCGGCGTTGTCGCGCACGGCATCCTGGGGTACCTGCGCGAGCAAGGCCAACGCTCCGAGGTCGTCGTGGGGGACAATCGGACTACGTGCCGTGGCGAAGCGCAGTGCGGTGCGGGCTTGCCGCCAGGACCTGTCGGGCCGACCGGCCGCTCCGATGCCCGCGCGTACGCCTGCTGGAAACCGAGCCGGGTCCACTGTGGTGGCCAGGATGACGCCGACGTCGGCCAGCGGTGCCGCCTTCACCGGACGGCCCGGACAGATCAGAACACCGACGTGGTCGAGCGGAAGCTGGGACCGGACGGCCACGACGCGCACCGGCAGGTCGGCGGCAAAACCCAAGAGCCGCAACGCCCGAGCCCTGGCCGCCTCGTCACTGTCGACGCTGATAACCAGCTCGACCAGGGCAGGATCGGCCATGGTCGTGCGTGCCGGTCCGTACCGCTCGACGACCGCCGCCGCCGCAATGGCGAGCCGCTCCAATAGCAGGTCGTCGAGCGAGCGGGAGGTACCGGTGCGTTCCAGCCACACCGTGCCGATCTCCTCCTCGTCGAGGATGATCGGCCCCGTGGTGGACGCAGACGGCGGCGGACCCGACACTTCCCGTCCGTCGGGTGCACACCGGATCACTCGTCCCGTGCCGTGCAGCCGAATCCCGGTAACACACTCGGCCAGGACGGCCGAGGCCCGCGCGAGCGCCGGGAGATCCACCCGTCGGCGCATGAGGGTGTCGTAGAACATCACGACACGCAGCGCGCCTTCCGCTTCCACGTCCAACTGCGACAATCGGACCACCAAGGCATCCATGTCTGGAGGCTATCCGCGATTCCCCCAATGGCTGTCCTCGAGTCCGGTGAGTCCAGGTCAGGCGCCATTTCGCGGCCGGCCAGTGCGCTGATGCCATCGCGTCACGAAGGAGTCGGCATTCGTGACGTTCGCGGTCACCGCTGAGCGGACCCACCAGCTCCGGAGCCCGCCCGATGCCCGACGGAGCCCGCCCCGAGCCCGGTGGTTGGAACCGAATCCACCTCATCGTCGACGACATCGCCGCAGAGGTCGAACGCCTGCAGGCAGCCGGTGTGACATTCCGCAACCGCATCGTCACCGGCCCAGGAGGCCAACAGATCCTGCTCTTCGACCCCGCCGGAAACCTCGTCGAACTGTTCCAGCCCGCTGCCCGGTGACCTTCCACGAAGGGCACGATCGCCGCAGTCGCGCGAATCCACACCGATCAGGCGCTGCGGCGGGAGCGGACCAGCGCCAGGCCGCCGAGGACCAGGCTGATCAGCCCCAACACCATGGCCGCCCAGGACCCCACTATCCCGTTGCCGGTGCCGGGACCACCGTCGGCGGTGGCCGCTAAGACCCCACCTACGACCACGCCGATCAGCCCCGACACCAGAGCAACAATGGCCCTTCTTCCCCTGTTGCCGGTGCCGATACGACTGGCGGAGCGGGCCAGCGCCAGCCCACCGATGACGACACCGGCCAGCGCCACCAACGCGGTCAGGGAGGGCCCGATTCGCCCGGAGGTCATGCCGGTAGCGGCGGCGGACTCGACCGAGACCTGTGCGGCCGCCGGTGCGGCAAGTGCGAAACCTGCGAGCATGGCGGCTGCTACAGCGGCAGGCAGATGACGGACGGACATGGGGTGCTCCTTTGTCGAACGACTGGACGTCGATTCATCATGTCCGCTGGATCTACCGCCGATCATCCTGCGGGCGTAGACAATTCGCGCTACCACCGTTGCCGTAGCAGAGTGCTGCGGACGTCGTAGAGTGCCGAGAAAATACCGCGGGCGCGGTAGGCGGCCGATCATCCGCGAGCAGGAGTTGCCCGCGCGACTGTCCGGCTAGGGTTGCACGCATGAGCAGCGGAGGGATCGGAGACCGGGCGATCGCCGTCGGTGTAGCTGCCGTCCTGCTGGTCACCTCGCTGTCCGGGCAACACCCGCCCACGAAACTCGACGCGCTGGGCTACACGCTGTTGATAATCGGCGGTCTGGTGCTGGCAGCGCACCGCTGGGCTCCGATCACCGTACTGGCCGTGACCGGGTTATGCGTACTGGGTTACCAGGCAATCGGTTTCGAGGTGCCCGCCGTCGCGTATCTGGTCGCCGTGTATGCCACGGTACGAGCGGGACACCGCCTCGTCGCGGTGGCGGGTTCGGTGCTCATGGTGGCTACGCTCCCGTTCGCGATGCTGGCCTCGCACCCCGACTGGCCCGTGGGCGCGGCATTCACGCAGGCCCGGGATGCCCTCCAATTGGCCTGGCTGATCGCGGCCGGCGCCGCGGGGGAAGCGCTGCGCCAAGCCGAACGGCGAGCGGATGAAGCCGAGCGCACCCGCGAGGCGACCGCGCGGCGCCGCGCCGACGAGGAACGGCTGCACATCGCGCGGGAACTGCACGATTCGCTCACCCACCAGATCTCGGTCATCAAAGTGCAATCCGAGGCCGCCGTCCACGTGGCCCGCAAGCGAGGCGAAGAAGTCCCGGAAGCGCTACTAGCGATCCGGCAGGCCGGTCGGGAGGCGGCCAGGGAACTGCGAGCGACCCTCGAGGCGCTACGAGACGACGGCAACAGCCCGCAGCACGGGCTCGACCATGTCCCTGAACTGGTAGAACGGGTACGCACGACCGGTTTGGACGCGACGCTCACGATCCAGGGAGAACGCCAGGAGGTGCCGACCGCAGTGGACCGGACCGGCTACCGGATCGTTCAGGAGTCACTGACCAATATCGCCCGTCACGCCGCCGCCGCGACGGCGTCGGTCCGGATCGACTACCGTCCCGACGCCCTGGTCATACGGGTCGATGACGACGGCAAGGCCACGATGGATACCGTGCCGGTCCCCGGCGTCGGGCTGCTCGGGATGCGCGAGCGAGTCACCGCTCTCGGCGGTCGCCTGCGGGCGGCACCGCGCACCACGGGCGGTTTCTCCGTACACGCCGAACTCCCTGTGGACCGAACGTCATGATCCGGGTCCTGCTGGTCGACGACCAGCCGCTCATTCGGAGCGGATTCCGTGCACTACTCGACCTCGAGGACGACATAGAGGTGGTGGCCGAGGCCACCGACGGGACCGAGGGCCTGGCGCTGGCCAGACAATACTTGCCTGACATCGCGCTCATCGACATTCAGATGCCGGTCATGGACGGCATCGAGGCAACCCGGCGGATCGCCGCGGACCCGACCCTGGCCGGGATGCACGTCGTCATCCTGACCAACTACGGCTTGGACGAATACGTCTTCGACGCGTTGCGCGCCGGTGCGGCCGGATTCCTCGTCAAGGACATCGAGCCGGAAGACTTCCTGCACTCCGTACGTGTCGCCGCACGCGGCGACGCCCTGCTCGCACCATCGATTACCCGCCGACTGATCAACCGGTACGTCACCCAGCAACTCGACACCGGCGCCGACACGGGGCTGAAAGAATTGACCAATCGCGAACGCGAGGCCGTAGCCCTGGTCGCGCACGGCCTGTCCAACGACGAGATCGCCGAGCGCATGGTGATCACTCCGCTGACCGCGAAAACCCACATCAACCGAGCCATGACCAAGCTCCACGCCCGCGACCGCGCCCAACTGGTTGTCCTCGCGTACGAATCCGGCCTGGTAGCACCGCGCAACTCCTGACATCCACGGTCCGAGTGCAGGCATGCCCCGCCGATGAACCGCTTGCTGACGCCTGGCAAGCATCACAAACTGTGCTTCGCCATGCCTTCGGAGCTTTCGGCAGCCGAGGCATCCGTGCCTATTTCTCCTCGGCGGAGGTCGGATATGCGGCGCTCGTCGCGGAACAGGGCTGGAATGCCCGACGGTTGGCGGATGATCTCGGCGGGGCGAATCGCGAGGATAGCTGTCATGGATCCCGAACTCGAACCGTTCCTGTCGCTGTTCCCGCCGTCCGACCTGTCCGATCCGCCCACCGCGCGTAAACAGCTCGCCGAGTTGGCCGCCGCGGTACCGGTTACCGACACCGCGAACCTGGAGATCGAAACCCGCACGGTCCCAGCCGATCCCGATGTGCCGGTGCGGATCTATCGTCCACACCGGGCCCAGGGCGCCATCGTGTGGCTGCACGGCGGCGGATTCGTGATGGGTGATCTCGACACCGAACATCCGTGGGCCACGATGCTCGCCAACGGCTCCGGCGCGACCGTGATCTCCGTGGGCTACCGACTGGCCCCCGAAAACCCGTTCCCCGCCGCACACGATGACATCTACGCGGTGCTGAACTGGACCGCCGAACACACAACCGAACTCGGCATCGATCCGACGCGCATCGCGATCGGCGGCCACAGCGCGGGCGCGGGTCTCGCGGCCGCGGTGGCGTTGCGGGCGCGCGACGAGCAGGGGCCGCCGATCCGCTTCCAGCTGCTCCACCAGGCCGGACTCGATGACCGGCAGCAGACGTGGTCGCAGCGGAATTTCACCGATACCCCGTTCGTGACTCGCGACAAGGTCGCGCAAATGTGGGCGTACTACCTGGGTTCCATGCCCGCCACGCCGTACGCCGCCCCGGCGCGGGCCACCGATCTGTCCGGCCTGCCACCCGCTTACATCGCCGCCGCGGAATTCTGCCCGAACCGCGACGAAGATATCGACTACGCACTGCGCCTGATGGCGGCCGGGGTATCGGTCGAACTGCACCAGTGGCCGGGCACGTTCCATGGCTCGCAGGCGATCTTGTCCGCGGAGGTTTCACAGCGGCAGAACGCCGAACTGGCGGGAGCTCTGCGGCGCGCGTTGGCCGAGTAGTCCGACTGCGGGCGACTTCTTCGGCCAAGTGCGGGTAACGCTGGTGCCATTCGATGGTCTCGGCGATCATCTGCCGTCGCGTCCGAACGGAACACCGTTGCACGCGACCGGTAGAGACCAGCGTTGCCCAGCCCCGCACGGAACGAATCGCACGGCAGGCCATGGCAAAGCCGCGACGCAACAGCTCGATTCGGCTATGCGGAGGTAGGTCGTCCTCGAAGACGATGCAACCCCATTGTCGCCGCGGCGACACGTGGATCGAACATGTGCAGCGGGGATTTGGTCATGTTCAGTACATCGAGGAATTTCGCGGCGGTCGCCGGATCGTCCGCAGCCGCTCGGAACATCCTGTTCAAGCCCGAATGTGCAAGTGATTTCACCCCTGGTGAGCCGAGGGCGACCGGCGGCATGGTCATATCACTGACCTTTGTCAGCCACCACGGGGTGCGCAGCATGCGGCCGATGCGGCGATAGTAACGGCGTGGCAGATCGTCGGTGCCCTCCTGGAGGACGTCATCGAGCAGATCGGCCGCGATGGCCGCGACGGTCATGCCGCTGCCGTAGATGGGATTGAAACTGCATACCGCATCGCCGATCGAGAGCATTGCGCCCGGAACACGATCCAGCAGTTCATACCGACGCCGAACGGCCGTGCGGAACCGGTAGGTCGCTACGTCGTCGACGGGAGTCGCCGACCGCAGCACGGTAGCGACATCGTCGGGTGCGAATTCCGCGGCGTAGTCCAGCAGTTCGCCCGGACCCGCCGGCGGGTGATTCTCCTTCCCGACGCCGAACGCCGAGAGCACCCACAAGTCCCCCTCCTGCGCCGCGAACCCGAACCCGCGCGGTCGGCTCGGCATCGGCCCGACCAGGACGATCCGATCGCCGCCGACAGCATCCAGCGGCAGGCGGAAATGACAAGTGGCATAGCCGATATCGACGGGCACCTGATCTTCGCGCGGACGTGGGTACCCCAGCGACGCGAGCCAGGACCCGGCTCGCGAACCCCGGCCCATCGCATCGACCACCAGATCGGCATGGACCGGCTCCGGTTCGCCGTCGGTCTCCCGGCGCAGCACCCGAACTCCGCCGACGCCGGTATCGGAGGCGATCAGGTCGGCTACGACCGCGTCGTCCCATATCGTCACATTCGACAGCGCCGATACCCGGGCACGCACATGCGATTCCAGAAACGGTCGGCTGGCGGCAACGGAGGTTCTGCCCAATTCAGCTCGATGCAGGACGTTTCCGAAGAAGATCGCCCGGAAATCGTCGAATGCGCTGACGGCCTTCGCGCCATCGGTGATCAGCTCATCGGTCAGGCCGGGAAACCGGGACTCGGCAATCTCGGCGGCCCGCATCAACAGGCCGTGGGAATGTCGCGATTGCGGAGTGCCGCGACGTTTCGTTTCGGCTTCCGACAACCGATCTCGCTCGATGACGGTCACGGCCGCATAGTGGTCGGCCAGAATACGGGCCGCGAATAGACCCGCGATCCCGCCACCGAGCACCACCGCATGGTCCCCGGCGCGGCGGTTACCCATCTGGCTCACGGGGTCCTCCTCGTCGGTGTGACGGGTGCCCGCGTCGTCCGAAGTGGGTCGATCGCGGGCAGAGCACGGCGACCCTACCCCGGTCCGGCGTGGTCGTGCACCTCGTGGACGCGGTGTCAGCGGCCGGATCGGTGGATGACCTCGCGAGCCAAGGCCCGGTATTGCTCGGCGCCGGCGGATCGTGGTGCCCAGGTGGTGATGGGTTCACCGGCAACACTGGCGTCGGGGAAGCGGACCGTCCGCGATATCACCGTGTCGTAGACCTGGTCGCCGAAGACTTCGGCAACCCTGGCCAGTACCTGACGCGAATGCAGCAGGCGCTGATCGAACATCGTGACCACGATGCCGAACAGGCTCAGCCGCGGGTTCAGCCGGTCCCGGACCTTGTCCATGGTGTCGGTGAGCAGCGCGACCCCGCGCAGCGAGAAGAACTCGCATTCCATCGGGACGATCACACCGTCCGCACAGGCCAGCGCGTTCACGGTGAGCAGGCTCAAGGATGGCTGACAGTCGATGAGTATGTAGTCGTAGCGGTCCCGAATCGGGTCGAGTACCCGCCGCAGCGAATGTTCCCGGCCGACCTCGTTGACCAACCGAATCTCCGCCGCGGACAGATCGATATTGCTCGGCAGCAGATCGACATTGTCGAGGTGAGTTTTGATCAGCACCTCGTCGATCAGCTTTCCCGATCCCCCCAGCAGGTCGTACACCGTCGATGGCAGGTCGTTCAGTACGGCACCCAACCCCGCGGACAACGCGCCCTGCGGATCGAGGTCGACGAGCAGCACCCGCCGACCGCATTCGGCCAGCGCGGCGCCCAGATTGATGGTCGAGGTGGTCTTGCCGACGCCACCCTTCTGATTGCACAGGGCGACGACCTGCGCTTCAGCACGGGGCGCCGAGAGTTCGGAGGCATTGACCGCACTCACGATTCGCAAACGCTTCGGCTCGTCTGCATCTCTGAGCCGGGCAGGTCAACTCGCCGCAGATAGTTTGCCAACATGTCGCCAGATTAGCGGTTCATGTCGGGAAACGAACAACAAACCCCACATGAGTCCTGGATCGCCAAGGATCAGGACATAGATCGCTGAAAATTCACTGAACCGACCGTTTGGTCGAAACCGTCTCGCCTGGAAGGTATCCCAGGGAGTACGCAGGTCCAGGTTCGATTCGGGGCAGCTTCGCTGGTTGTTCGGCCGCTCGTTATGATCACCATCCTCTACTCACGATCCTCTGCCCGCTGTCCCCCAGGAAAAGGAATGCCCATGGCACGCAAGGTCGTTGTGACGCTCGTCGATGACTTCGACGGCAAATCCGCTGCCGAGGAAACAGTGGCCTTCGCCCTCGACGGCGTCGAATACGAGATCGACCTATCCACCACCAATGCTGGTCAGCTGCGCGGCATCTTCGAGCCCTGGACCTCGAACGCTCGCAAGCTCGGCCGCACATCTCGGAGCAAGAGCCAGGCCTCGCGCACGGCGCACGACCGCGCTCGCACCGTCGCCATCCGCGACTGGGCCCGCGCCAAAGGCATCGCGGTGTCAGCCCGCGGACGGATTTCAGCAGAAGTAGCCCAGGCGTACGAGAAGGCCAACGCCTGATCGCGTCCGCGACGCCGGAAAAGGGAGGCCCCGCACTGCTCGTCGGAGCACTGCCAGCGAATCGCGGATTCGCGAGCAAACAGCAGTGCGGGGCCAACCGGCCGACCACCCCCGGCCGCGTCAACCTGTTCGCCGACCCGAACGCCTACCGCGGCGAAATCGCGGATCAGCCATCCCTGTTGCTGACCACAATCTGCCTCAGTCGGCGGGATGCAATGTCCCGGTTGCCGTTTGCCGCCCGAAACCGTCCCGCGCGACGGTCACGAGGACACCGCCGCGCAGGGTCGCCGAGACGACCAGCCCTTGGTGGTCGAAAAGCGGCGACCGCAGTCGGTAGTCGAAGACCTGGTCACCGCTGTATCCGCGGGCCCGGGCGGCCTCGGCCATGGCCATCGCCTGCAACGGACCGTGCACGAGCAGACCGGGATAACCCTCGACATCTCGGGCGTAGTCGCGGTCGTAGTGGATGCGGTGGCCGTTGTAGGTGAGCGCGGAATATCGGAACAGCAGGGTCGGGGAGGTATCGATGGCCCATTCGTCGTCGGCGGGAGGCACTTTCGCGTCCTGGCCGGGTTCCGGTTCGCTGGATCGTCCGCTCGGTTCGACGGCGTCGCGGTAGACGATATCCTGCCGTTCGTCCACCACGATTCGATCGCCCTGCAGAATCTGGTGGCCGACCACGACGAAGGTCAGCGCGCCGCTGCGTCCCTGCTTCTCTTGTGTGGACACCACTTTTGTTCGTTTCGTCGCCGGTTCGCCACATACCAGCGCACCACGGGTGCGCACCTGCCCACCGGCCCACATCCGGCGTCGGCCGGGGCCCGGCGGCTCCGGAACGGTATTGCGAATCGGATGACCATCTGGCCCCAGATCTGTCTGCGCGGGACGTTCGAGCAGATAGATCCAGTGCCAGAGCAGCGGAAGCCCCTTGTCCAGATCGGGCAGCGGCACACCGAGCAGCCCACTCAGCGCCTCCGCCGGACCGGGCAGCAGCCATTCGGTGCGTTCGACCACATCGGTCATGCCCGTGTCTCCTCCGAAACATCTTCTGCCGGTGTGAATTCCGCGCGCAGAGCCGCGGTGTGCTCCCCCATCCGAGGCACGGCACCCATTGCCGGTTCCCAACCACCCACCACCGGCGGCAGCATGGCCTGCATCACCCCACCGGGTGTATCCACCGGCCGCAGGCGATCGCGGGCCGCGAGCTGCGGGTGCTCGGTGAACTCGGCCGGTGTGCGCAACCGCGCATTCGCGATGCCGACCTGTTCCAGCAGCTGGATGACCTCATCGGTACCGGATGCGGCGAACGCCCGCTCCAGCAGCGCGGTCACCTCGCCGTCGTGTTCCACCCGATCGGTATTGGTTGCGAACCTCGGATCCTCGATCAGGTCGGAACGTCCGAGCACGGTTTCGCACAGCGCAATCCACTCGCGCTCGTTCTGGATACCGAGGAATACCGTACCGTCGGCGGTGCGGTAGGGGCCATAAGGAGAGATCGATGGATGTTTGGCCGCGGTGCGGCGCGGCGGTTCATCGCCGTAGCGGGAGAAGTAGGCGGGCTGGCTCATCCACTCCCCGAGCGCATCGATCATCGCGACGTGCAGGCTCGCACCGACACCCGTGCGCGCCCGGTCGAAGAGCCCGGTGAGGATACCGCTGTAGGCATACATGCCGGTGGCGATATCGGCGATCGAGAAACCCGCCTTGGCCGGCACTTCCGGTGTACCCGTTGACATCACGAGCCCGGTCTCGCATTGCAACAACAGGTCGTAGGCCTTCTTCGACCGGTACGGCCCTTCGGGGCCATACCCGGAGATCGAGCAGTGGATCAGCTCGGGCCGTGCCGCGCGCAGCGTCTCGGCATCGAGTCCGAGCCGTTCGGCGGCACCGGGGACCAGGTTTTGCACGAATATGTCTGCCTTGGCGATCATCGCATCGAGCAGCCGACGGTCGGCGGAGTCCTTGACGTCGAGTTCGACGCTTTCCTTGCCCCGATTGAGCCACACGAAGTAGCTCGACTCCCCGTGGACGGTTTGGTCGTAGCGCCGGGCGAAATCGCCGCCACCAGGGCGTTCGATCTTGATCACGCGAGCACCGAGGTCGGCGAGCTGGCGAGTCGCGAACGGCGCGGCAACGGCCTGTTCGACCGCGACGACGGTGATATCTTCGAGCGGGCGGCGCATACGGTGCCTTCCGGGAAAGTCGGTGCCGGACAACTCAGTTGATCCGATTTCGGCTGATCAGCTGGCGGGCGATCACTGCGCGCTGAATCTCGTTGGTGCCCTCGCCGACGATCATCAGCGGTGCGTCGCGGAAGTAGCGTTCCACATCGAATTCCGTCGAATACCCGTAGCCGCCATGCACGCGCACGGCATTGAGAGCGATCTCCATGGCGGTCTCCGAGGCAAACAGTTTCGCCATGCCGGCCTCCATATCGGCGCGCTCACCCGAGTCGTAGCGGCGCGCCGCGTAATACACCAACTGGCGCGCGGCGGTCAGTTTCGTCGCCATATCCGCGAGATAGTTGCCAACGGACTGGTGCTGCCAGATGGGTTTGCCGAAGCTTTCCCGTTGCTGGGCATACCGAATCGAATCGTCCAGCGCGGCCTGGCCGACACCGAGCGCCCGGGCGGCCACCTGGATACGCCCAACCTCCAGCCCGCGCATCATCTGCGCGAATCCCGCACCCTCGACCCCGCCGAGCACATCCGATACGGGCACACGCATATCGTCGAAGCTCAGCTCACAGCTCTCGACACCCTTGTAGCCGAGTTTGGGCAGATCGCGCGACACCGTGAATCCGGGACCCTTTTCCACCAGCAGAACGCTGATACCACGATGCGCGGGTTCGGCGGTCGGATCGGTCTTGCACAGCAGGGCGACCAGATCCGACCGGCGGGCATTGCTGATCCAGGTTTTGGAGCCGTTGACGATGTAGTCGTCGCCGACCCGGCGCGCGGTAGTGCGCATCGACTGCAGATCCGATCCGCCGCCCGGTTCGGTCAGCGCCATGGTCGCGCGCAGCTCGCCGGTAGCCATCCGGGGCAGGTACCTATCCCGCTGCTCCTGAGTTCCATAGTCCAGCAACAGTTTTGCGACCACAGTGTGACCGCCCATCGCCCCCGCCAGGCTCATCCAGCCGCGCGAGAGCTCCTCGGTGACGGCGGCGTAGCACGGTGTAGAGACCTTGGCCTCGCCCCATGGCTCCGGGATGGCCAGCCCGTAGATCCCGAGCTGCTTCATCTGATCGATCAGCTTCTCCGGGTAGGTGTTCGTATGGTCGAGTTCCTGCGCGACCGGTTTGACCTCCCGATCCACGAAGTCGCGCACCACCGCGACGATCGCGGTTTCTTCCTCGTTGAGCTCGTCCATACGACTTCCTCTCGACACTCCCCGCAATACCATCATGAGAGCTAATAAATGCCTCGGTAAAATGCCGAGTTCTGATATAACCATGCCGGTTCGCGATACGCAGGAGGTGCGAATGGACTTCAAGCAGTTGAAGGCCATGGTCACGGTGGCCGAGGTCGGCAGCGTCACCAAGGCCGCGGAGTTGCTACACCTGGTCCAACCGGCCGTCACCCGGCAGATTCGCATGCTCGAGCAGGAGCTCGGCGTCGCACTATTCGAGCGCACCCGACAAGGTATGCGCCCGACCGAAGCCGGAACCGTCATGGTCGAGCGGGCGCGACGGGCGCTGCACGAGCTCGATCGTGCCCGCGCCGAACTACGCCCGGCGCCCGGTGTCGTCACCGGGGTGGTCACCGTCGGCCTGTTGGAGAGCGCTGCCGACCTCTTGGCCGAACCGCTGGTCTCGGCGCTCGCCCGCGATCATCCCGGCATCGAATTGCGTGTGCTCACCGGCTATTCCGGACATCTGCAGCGCTGGCTCGACGACGGCGATCTGGACCTGAGCCTGCTCTACAACCTGACCAGCACACCGTCGCTCAATGTCGAACCGCTTGCGCGGGAACGGCTCTGGGTGGTCGCGCCGCCGAGCGACGACTTACATGCCGAACGTCCCGTCGCTCTGGCCGAGGTCGCGAACCATCCGATGGTGATGCCCGCGCCGGGGCATGCGCTGCGCGCCCTCATCGACAGCGCCGCCGCGCAAACGCGGGTGAATTTCGAGGTGACCGTCCAGACCAATTCACTACGTCTGCAGAAACTGCTGGTGCTCGGTGGGCACGGCTGGACAATTCTGCCCGGCGTCGGCATCGCCGACGATGTCGCCAATGGGACGCTCAGCGCCGCACCGCTGTGCGACCCGGAAGTCCGGCGACTGATCGTCCTCGGCATGCCCCGAACCGGCCGCGTGCCCGCCGCCGCCGAAGTCGTTGCGGCCGAACTCATCCGCCAGGTGCGCGCCGCCGTAGCCGAGGGGAATTGGCCCGCGGCCCGACTCGTCGACCGCAGCGAAACCACCGCGAATTGATTGCTCCGCCGAACCGATTCCCGTCGACTATTACCGGTTCGACGCCCATCACGTCCAGAGCTGGCGACGTATGACATTCAGCAATGTAGGCATCAATCATTTCTATTTTTCAACTATGTTGATCATCACTCATGATGGGCGGCGTAGCCGATCCGAGTATGGAGTTCACATCATGGGGCAGACCGAGACGGTGCCGCCACCCTCGCCGGACGCCGACTTCCAGCAGTATCCGATGTTCATCGACGGGCATGATCACCAACCGATCGGCGGCGAGTGGTTCCCCACCGATAACCCATATCTGGGCGAACCATGGGCACGGATCGCCAAAGGCGCCGCCGAGGATGTCGATGTCGCAATGCAGGCGGCTCACCGGGCGTTCACCTGCGGCCCGTGGCCCGCACTCACCGCGAGCGCTCGCGGCGCACTGCTGCGCCGTCTCGGCGACACCCTCGCCGAGCATGCGCACCGACTGGCCGAGCTCGAGGTCCGCGACAACGGCAAGTTATTCGCCGAAATGTATAGCCAGCTCAGCTATCTGCCACAGTGGTTCTACTACTACGGCGGACTGGCCGACAAGATCGAGGGGACGGTGCTGCCGCTGGACAAGAAAGGCTATTTCGCATACACACGCCAAGAGCCAGTCGGTGTCGTCGGCATCATCACGCCGTGGAATTCACCGCTGATGCTGCTGACCTGGAAACTGGCTCCAGCCTTGGCCGCGGGCTGCACAGTGGTGATCAAACCGTCGGAATTCACCTCGGCCTCCACGCTCGAACTCGTCAAGCTGTTCCATGAGGCCGGAGTGCCGCCGGGCGTGATCAATGTGGTGACCGGCTTCGGCGCCGACGTCGGCACACCGCTCGTCGAGCATCCATTGGTCCGCAAGATCACCTTCACCGGATCCGATGTCACCGGGCGCCGAATCAACGAGGCCGCGGCCCGCGACCTCAAGCAGGTGAGTCTCGAGCTGGGTGGTAAATCCCCGAATATCGTATTCGCCGACGCCGATCTCGACGCGGCTGTCAATGGTGTCGTTTCCGGTATCTTCGCCGCCACCGGACAGACCTGTATCGCCGGATCGCGACTGCTGGTCCAGGACAGCATTCACGACGAATTCGTCGCGCGCGTAGTGGAACTCGCGCGCACCGCCCGCATGGGCGACCCCATGTCCAAGGACACTCGAGTCGGCCCGATCACCACACCCGCGCAGTACGCGAAGGTGCTGGACTACCTCCGGATCGCCGAACAGGAAGGCGCCACCCTGGCTTTGGGCGGTGCCGTCGCGACGCGTCCGGAATGCGGTAACGGATGGTTCATCGAACCGACCATCTTCACCGGCGTCGATAATCGGATGCGCATCGCCCAGGAGGAAGTCTTCGGACCGGTCCTCGCCGTCATTCCGTTTCGCGCCGAAGAGGATGCCGTCGCCCTCGCCAACGACGTCCGCTTCGGCCTCGGCGCCGGGGTGTGGACCAGTGATATCGGCCGTGCCCTGCGCATGGCCGAACGCATTCGCTCCGGCACCGTGTGGGTGAACACCTATCGCGCCGTCAGTTTCCTGGCGCCGTTCGGCGGATTCAAAGATTCCGGCTTCGGCCGCGAAAACGGTATAGACGCGGTTCGGGAATATCTCGAAACCAAGACCGTATGGATCAATTCCGGTGCGCCCGTGGGAAATCCATTCGTAATCCGCTGACCTGCGAAAGCTGGTCACCGCGTCCGTGCCTTGCAGACCCACAGAACTCGCGCGAGCGAACTACCGCTCGGAACTATTCCGCCGCCATCGACGACGTTGACACGAACCAAGGTCACTGATACTCATATGCTATGACTGCGCCGGAGGATTTCGAGTTCGAAGCCGTCTACCAAGGCACGGGTGGCCCGTTCGGCCCTGGCGTCAAACCGCCGTGGAGTATCGGGGAACCCCAGCCGGAACTCGCCGCGCTGATCGAGCAGGGCAGATTCCATGGCGATGTCCTCGATGTCGGATGTGGAGAGGCGGCGATCTCGCTGTATTTGGCCGAGCGGGGCTACACCACCGTGGGCCTGGATCTGTCGCCGACCGCGATCGAGCTCGCCCGCGCCGAGGCGACCAGGCGTGGCCTGGCCAACGCCTCCTTCGAGGTCGCCGATGTCACGGCCTTCACCGGCTACGACGGCCGCTTCGATACCATCGTCGACAGCACGCTATTCCATTCGATCCCGGTCGAGTCGCGGGCGGGCTATCAGCAGTCGATCGTGCGCGCCGCCGCGCCGGGCGCGTCATATTTCGCGCTGGTGTTCGACCGGACCGCCCTGCCCGAAGTACCTGTACCGGGCCCAGCGCCGGTCACCGCTGACGAGCTTCGTGAGGCGGTGGAGAAGTACTGGGTGGTCGATGAGATCAGGCCAGCGCGAATCCATGGCAACCTGCCTGTCGGCGACTTCGGGGCGACTGCCGACGGCCCGAGGTTCCGGTTCGAGGGCATCCGCGACGAACCCAGTGGCCGCAAGTCGGTCCCCGCCTGGCTGCTGTGCGCCCGGCTGGGCTGATTTCGTCACCATGGTCGGGGGGTAGCAACAACCTCTCGGAGTACTGACCCGAGGAACTGGCTCGGATGCGGAACATCCCGGCCCCGAACCCCCGGCCCGCAAGCGCGGCCAGGGGTTCGGTGTACCGAATTGTGGTCAGCCCTTGACTAATTCGGGGATTGCGGTCTCGATTTCGTCGGTCTCCTCCGGGGTGGCGACCGCCGCCCGGCTCGGAAGGAGCACGGCCATGGCGATCACGATCAGTGCCAGAGCAGCGGAGACCAGGAACGCCAGGCGCATACCGTCGAGGTGTGCGGTGACGGGGTCGGTGCCAGCGGCGACGAGTCCGGTGCTGCGGGCAGACATCACCGTGACCACCAGGGCGGTGCCGAAGGCCGCGGCGACCTGCTGCAGGGTGCCGAGCATCGAGCTGCCGTGCGAGTACAGGTGCTGCGGGAGCGCCCCGAGGCCGAGAGTGAAGACCGGGGTGAATGTGGTGGCCAGCGACACCATCAGCAGGATGTGCAGGACCAGCAGCTGCCAGTACGGCATCGACATCGAGACCTGGGTGAATCCGGCCAGCGCCGCGGCGATCCCGACCGAGCCGGGAATCACCAGTACGCGCCCACCGAAGCGGTCGAACAGGCGGCCGACGGTCGGTCCGAGCAGCCCCATCGCCAGCCCGCCCGGCATCACCAGCAGGCCGGTCTGCAAGGGGCTCAGACCACGCAGGTTCTGCAGATACAGCGGCAGCAGGATCATCGAGCCGAGCATCGCCATGAACGCGATCGACATCAGCACCAGCGCCTTTGCGTAGGTGCTGGACAGCAGCACCCGCAGATCCAGCAGCGGGGTACCGATGCGCTGCAGGCGCAGCTGACGGAATACGAATACGGCGATGAGGGCCGAACCCGCGGCGACGATCAGGGCAGGGCTGGTGTAGTTGTCGCTCTCGAACCTGCTGAGCCCGAATACCAGCCCACCGAACCCGAGCGCGGCGAACACCACACTCGACCAGTCGATCGCCCCGGCTTGCGGTTCACCGACATTCTCCAGTCGACGCAGACCCAGCCAGGTGACGACCGCCGTGATCGGCAGGACAAGTACGAAAAGCCAACGCCACGAACCGATCTGGAGCACCATTCCGGAGACCACCGGGCCGAGTGCGGGCGCCACCGAAATGGCCAGGGTGACATTGCCCATCACCCGGCCGCGGTCCTGTTCGGGCACGACGGTCATCAGCGTGGTCATCAGCAGCGGCATCATTACCGCGGTACCACCCGCCTGAATGATCCGTCCGAGCAGCAGCACCGCGAATGACGGCGCGACGGCCGATAGTGCGGTACCGGCCAGGAAGACTCCCATCGCCACGGCATAGGCCCGTCTGGTCGAAACCCGCTGCAGGAACCAGCCGGTGGTCGGGATGACGGCGGCCATCGTCAACATGAACGCGGTGGACACCCACTGCGCCGCCCGCTCGGTGACCTCGAGATCGGCCATCAGACGAGGGATCGCGTTGATCATGATCGTCTCGTTCAGGATCACTACGAAGGTCGCGAGTACCAGTACCCGGATGACGGTCGGCGTCCGCCCTCCCGAGGCGGGGGCGGAAAGTTCGGCTGACATCGGGTGTACCTCCAGGGCGTCTCGACCGGAATGTGTGTGGCGCGTTGCCCGATTCATCGGATCTCGCCACATCGGTTGAGACGGGACGGGCGGCTCGAATTCATCGGCCGCGCCAGTATTGCGGTCACCACCGACAAGTTCGGCCGCCTGTGCCACCCATCGGCGCACGCGTCCACCAAAAGGCGCATCGATGAGAACACACCTCTCATGATGAAGAACAATCCTTCCAGCGCGGCGCGAACGGCGCACCGCAATGGTTGCGGGCTCGAGCCCGAACAGCACCAGATCGCCGCGGATGCCATGCTATTGCGCTACCCATGCCCCGAATACGGCACCGTCGAGCTGTACGCGCTTATCGGCGGCGGGCACACCTGGCCGGGCTCGCCACCTATCGCCCTACACCGTTGGTCGGCGCTACCGCATCGATCAGCGCTGATCAGATCATGTGGGATTTCTTCCAGGCCCATCCGCGCACCAGCCCCCTCCGGTGAGGCGGGGTATCACCACCGATACCAGCGACCGCGGGTACCCGCGGAATCGGCGGACCGGAAAACAAAGCCGAGCGCCCAGAGCACCAGGACCGCAATCGCGACCCACCACAGGGCCTTCAGTGCGAACCCCGCGCCGAACAGAACTAATACAAGAAGCAGAACCAGCAACAAAGCAACCATTTCTTCTCACCTCCTGCCGCTCGCATACCCGGCAACCAGCACAAATAACGGATATCGCCGATCGGGTCAATGGGTTCTGCGGCTCGGTCCGCGGCTTATCCCCGTCGCTTCGGGAAACAGCCGCTTCGTGCCGCCTGCATGAAGTACGGTCAGGCCCATGTCCGAGGACTGTGTGGAGCGATCCGAGGTAGCGCAATCCAACACCTACAACTGGGAGGTCGTGGGCAGCGGTCCCGCCGGGGATTCCGTCGTCGACTCCGGTGACGGCGAATTCGGAATTCTCGATGACTGCACCGGCCGCATGTGTACCAACCACATCGAGGTCGGCACCGCGGTGTTCGACCGGGTCGTCGCGGACATCATGATCGAGTACCGAAACGCGGTGCTCGACGCCCGCCTCGAAGACGAACCCGACCCGGCACCGCCGCTGCACCGGGTCAGCATGCAGGTCCGTGACGGCAACGGCGTCGAAATGCTCTCGACGACAGCAGCATTGACCTATCCGGTCGTCACCGGTGCGGACACCGAAACCTACCGTAAGCAAGTGGCGTTGGCCGAGAAACGGGAACGTAGGCGACGCGAACGCCGCGATAAAGCCATTGCCGCCGGAACCTCCGCCCCACGCTCGGGACCGGCTGATCCCAGACTGGCCGGACTCATCCTCAATCTGCGCGTCGAGGCCGATACTGTGCGCGAGGAAGTCCCCGACGCCGACCACTGCCGAGAACAATTGGCTTTGGCCCAGAACACCGTCCAAGCGGCAACCGAAGCAGCGGCACGCGCACAAATAAACGGAACGCGAGCCGAGTTCGAACATGCCCACGCATTCATCCAACGGTGGACGCCGCGGATAAACCGCTGGGCCGCATTCCTCGAACTGACCACCGAAGCATACGCCGACGCGGACGCCGTCGACGCCCTCGCCGACCGCATCAGCCTGCAACCCCCACCCGAGCCGTAGCTACTCGATCAGCTTCTCGCTCTTCAGCCAGTCGTAGGCGACGTCGGCGGGATCCTCGCCGTCGATATCGACGCGGCCGTTGAGGTCCTGCATCAGTTCGTCGGTGAGATGTTCGGAAATCGTGCCGAGCAGGGTTCGCAACTGCGGGTAGCGGTCGAGGACGACGTCGCGAACGACCGCGGTGCCGCTGTAAGGCAGGAAGAACTTCTTGTCGTCGTCGAGGACAACCAGGTTCAGGTTCTTGACGCGGCCGTCGGTGGTGTAGATCATGCCGAAATTGCACGGCGCGCCCTTGGCGGTCGCCGTGTAGACGACACCGGCGTCCATGCGCGTGACATTTCCGGCAGGCACACCGTTCGGATCGTTGTAGGGGATCCCGTACTTCTTCAGCATCGGAATGAAACCATCTGAGCGGCTGAAGAATTCGTCGTCGACACAGAAGGTCCGATCGGGCACCGGGAGCGCGGCCACGTCGGACAGCGACTGCACCTGTAGGCGTTCGGCATTCGACGTAGACGCGCCGAAGGCGTATGTGTCGTTGAAATTCGCCGGCGGCAGCCACTCCAAGTCGTGGTCGCTCTTTTCGATGTCGTGGACCCGCTGCCAGAGTTCCTTCGGATCCGAGATCGTCTCGGTCTCGTTGTGGTAGTTGACCCAACCGGTGCCGGTGTACTCCCACAACACATCGGCATCGCCGTTGAGCTGGGCCTGTCGAGACGATGCGGAACCCGGCGCCCCGGTCAGATCGGTGACGTGGGCGCCCGCCGCGGCCAGGTAGGTCGCGGTGATCTTGCCGAGCAGTATGCCCTCGGTGAAGCTCTTCGAGGTGACGACCAGCTTCGCACCGTCCAGTGGCCGCTCACCGCCGGGCAGCCGTGCATCGTGGAATGTTCCGGACGAGCTCACCAGACCGCACCCGGCGAGCAGCGCCGTCGTCGCGACGAGCGCCGAAACCAGAGTGGCCAGTGGCGATTTCATGAGACACCTCGCGGCGTCGCGGCCAGTTCGACGAGTCTGCCGAGCCAGTCGATGATCAGTGCGAGCAGCCCGACGAGGATCGCGCCGGAGATCAGCAGTTTGGGCAGGAAGAGGGTGACGCCGGTGGTGATCAGCGTGCCGAGGCTGGTCGCGCCGATGAAGGTACTCAGCGTCGCGGTACCGGCCAGAATGACCAGCGCGGTGCGCACGCCGTTGAGGATCACCGGCACCGCGAGCGGGAGTTCGACCTGAAACAGCGTCCGCGTACCCGAGAACCCGATACCCCGCGCGGCCTCGATGGTGCGCTGATCCACCTGCCGCAGCCCGACGATCGTGTTCTGCAGGATCGGCAGGATCGCGTACACGACGAGACCGACTATCGCCGTGCGGAATCCGGTGCCCAGCCAGAAGGTGAACAAGACGAGCAGACCGACCGCGGGCGCGGCTTGGCCGATATTGGCGATATTGACGGCGAGCGGCTCGAAGCGCTTCAAGCCTGGACGGGTCAGTGCGATACCGAGCGGAATCGCGACGACAACCACGATCACCGTTGCGACCACGGTCAGCTTGATGTGGGCGAGGATCGTGGTCTGCAGATTGGCCCAGCCGAGTGACGCCCGCTCTGTCGGGGTGAACGTCGTCGCGCGATACCAGATGACGTATCCGATGGCGATGACACCGATGACGAGCGGTTCGAACCACACGTCGATCGGAATGCGGCGCAGGCGATTCATGACTGCCCGGCCGATCCGAGCTCGTCATCGGCGAAGACCACCGGTGTCGGCGCCGGATCGGTTCCCTCGACGTACGTCTCGTACGACAGGTCCTCGCCATCGCCGGTCCCCTCGGCGAGTTTGGTCCGGATCACCTCTGTCACCGAGTTGATGCTGAGCGAGCCGACGACCGCGCCACGGCCGTCGGTGACGAGCGTGGCACCCTGGCTGGTCGCGAGCATGGCGTCGAGCGCGTCATTGAGGGTCGAAGATCGTGCGACGACGGGCAAGCGCCGATCGAGGAAGTCGGAAACCTCCGGTTTCGTCGCGACCTCGGTGAGTGATGGCCACGATCGCGGGCGCCCGGCCTCGTCGACGACGACGATCCAGGTGTGTCCGGCGGCCTTCGCGCGTTCGATCACCCCGTGCGCCGACTCCCCCACCCGAGCGGTGATCACCTCGTCGTAGGCGACATCACGCACCCGCGACACGGTCAGATACGCCAGCTTCGCGCCGGATCCGACGAACTCCTCCACGAACGGCGTGGCCGGGTCGGTGAGAATTTCCTCCGGGCGCGCGTACTGCTCGACGTGTCCGCCTTCGGACAGGATGAGCACCTTGTCACCGAGTTTGGTGGCCTCCTCGAAGTCGTGCGTGACGATCACGATGGTCTTTCCGAGTTCGTGCTGGATGGCGATCAGACTGTCCTGCAGGCGAACCCGAGTGATCGGGTCGACCGCGCCGAACGGCTCGTCCATGAGCAGGACCGGCGGGTCGGCCGCGAGCGCGCGGGCGACGCCGACCCGCTGCTGCTGTCCGCCGGACATATCTTTCGGCAGCCGGTCGGCGAAGGTGCCCGGGTCCAGACCGACCAGATCGAGCAGATACTCGGTGCGTTCGGCGATCCGCTTCCGGTCCCACCCGAGCACCCGGGGGATGGCGCCGACATTCTTGGCGACCGACCAGTGCGGGAAGAGCCCACCGGACTGGATGACGTATCCGATCGACTGCCGCAGCTTGTCCGGATCTTCCCGGGTGACATCGCGTCCGCCGATGAAGATCCGGCCTTCGGTGGGCTCGATCAGCCGATTGATCATCTTGAGTGTGGTCGTCTTACCGCAGCCGGACGGGCCGACGAAGGCGACGATATCGCCGGCGTCGATTTCCAGGTCGAGCCGCTCGACTGCCGGTTTCTCCTGGCCCTTGTAACGCTTGACAACCGAGTCCAACTTGATGGACGCGCCGGTGACATTGCGCTCCGGCTGGTTGGTCACATCGGTCATGACAGTCCCTTTGCGATCGTGAGGCGTCCGAGCAGGACGAGGAGCGCGTCGAACACCAACGCGATAAGGACGATGAGAATGGTGCCGGTCAGCGCCATTTCGAGCGCGTTCGCGCCACCGAGCCGCGAAAGGCCGTTGAAGATCAGCGATCCGAGGCCGGGTCCGAGGACGTAAGCGACGATGGCGGCGACACCGACGATCATCTGGGTGGACACCCTGATACCGGTGAGGATCACCGGCCAGGCAATCGGCAATTCCACGGTCAACAGAATGCGCCATCGCGAAAAGCCGATCCCGCGTGCGGATTCGACGACCGAGGTGGGCACCGACCGCAAGCCGACGATCGCATTGCCGATCACCGGCAGTGCGGCGAAGAACGCCAACATGATGAACGACGGGACCACGCCGAGTCCGAACGGGACCAATAGCAGCGCCAACAGCGCGAGCGAAGGAATGGTCAGCGCGACCCGGCTCGAGGTCAGCGAAAGTGCGGACATCAGTGGAAGCCGATATACCGCGACCGCGATGAGAACAGCGACGACAGTCCCGACCAGCACCGTCTGAAATGCCAGGGAGGCATGCTGATACGTCAGAAACGCCAGAGTCTCTCCCCGTCCTCGGATGTAACTCCACAAGTGCACGGGATTCCCATCGTCAGCCGAAGACCGGTCGGTACCTATCTGCGCGCAGTAACCAGACGCGCGAATTGCCAAAGAGTAAACGAAACCGCCGCTCGGTGCTCGATGGCGCGCGGCGGCGAATGGGTCACCGTATCAGCGACGACTCGCGGTAGCGACGGGCTTACCGTGGAAGCGGGCTGAACGACACGAGTCCCTGTGTGCCAACGCTGTTCGGTAGCGGCACACAGGGACTCGACGTGTTCGCGGTCCGGATCAGGGAGTGGAGTAGCCGATCAGCGCGCCGATTCCCGCGCCGATCGGGACAGTGACGAGGGCACCGACGCCACCGAGGAAGAAGCCGATCACAGCGCCGATGCCGGCGCCGATGAGCGCGCCGATACCGGCGTTGTACTGCTTGCGAGCGATCGTGTCGGAGGCCTCGTCGATTGCCTGCGCCGTCCGTGTGGTGTCGGATTGCGCTGTGAGGGTGAGGGTTCGGCCGTCGTTGGCGATCGCCGGCGTCAGGGCGACGGTCCCGGCTGCGGTCTGCAGTCCCAGCGGTATCGAGGTCACCGCATTGCCTGCGGCGTCGGTGAGGGTGATCGAAAGAGCATCGGCGGCCACGGTGAACCGTCCAGCCTCGACGGTGGTACTGACACCTCGGCGGTCTGCTGTCGGTGCGGTGATGAAGTTGATGCCGTGATCGGTTGCCTGCACGGTGGTGTCGGTCGTTACCGGCTGGGCCTGCACGGCGCCCGCGGTAATGCCGGTCGCACCGATCGCGAGCAGGGCGGTGGCGGCGAACTTGGTGGCGCTCATGGTTTTCCCCACATTCCATCGGCTGTCGCGCGCGCCGACACGTGCTGAAAGCCCGTGCCGGGCCACGTGATTCAGTCGACCACATCTGTGATCGAAAGGTAATAGTACCGTCCGGGGGCAACCCCTGCGGGCTCCGATTCTGACGGGGTGGGTGCCGATCGCGTTGCCGCCCAACATTTCCGGTGCGGAAAGCTGTCAGCGGATGGCGCGGGTTCGCAGGTCCCTACCAGCCCGAACGAGACGTCGAAGGTCCCTCGATCTCGGGCAGAATGGTGCGGTGAGTGGACTATTCAGACACTCACCGATTGCGACGGCCACGTAGTATCAGCCACGTCACCAAGGCCGCGATGGCGGCGGTGGCCACGGCTGCCAAGGGCGCCGGCCGACTGCGCGTCACGGCGGCGAACTGGACGGCGCGGTCTTGGGTGGCGGCGCTGGCCTTCTCTCGCTTCTCACGCACGGTTTCGGCCGCATGGTGCACCTTCGCGCGGGCGTTGTCCACGGTCTGATGCAGTTCTGCCTCGGCTCTGCCCTTCACATCGAGCTTGCCGGTCAGTTCCGCCATGGTCTGTCCCAGCTCTTGTCTGGCCAGGTCGCGGTCGGCGCGCAGCAGTTCCGCCTCGGGCGACCCTAATGGGGGGTTGCTCTCGTCACTCATCGCTATCCTCCGATCTTGATCGTATGGATGTCTTGCTGTACGCCGGTGAACGCCTCCTGCGGGACCGGCGGGACCGCCTTCTGCAGGTCCTTCTTGCCGATGAGGGCCAAGACGCCGCCAACGAGCAGCAGTACCACTCCAACGATCAGCGCGGCGGCCCAGCCCGACAGCGGGCCCGCTAGGGCGATGATCGCCGCGGCGATAACGGCGGCGCCGCCGTAGCACGCCGTGAGCGCCCCGGCACCGGTCACAACCGCGCCGCGACCCAGACGTTTGCCTTTGCTTCGCACCTCGAGTTCGGCGAGCTTGATCTCGTCCCGGATCAGGTGGGCCATTTGCTCGGTCGCATCGTTGACGAGTTCGATAACCGACCGTGTCTCCGTGGGCGAAGTTTCGATCGACGACCCGGTGGGTGTTTCGGTCATGGCGATTCCTAGGTACTCGGGAAAAAGCTCCAGATACGACCGAGATGGCCCACTATGCGACTTTCAAACCCCCGCCGGCCAGATCGGCTGGATGGGGGCAGCGATGCCCGTGGCGGCGGATCGACATCGAAGCCGCCGAATTCGGAAGGCACCCGCAGTCGACCGAAACCTTTGCGCGGGAATTCGAGTGCAGTGCAGAATCCGGATCAGGGCCGCAAGAGGGTTTTGATGGCACGGCGGTCGTTCATGGCGCGGTAGCCGTCGGCCACCTGCTCGAGCGGCAGAGTGAGGTCGAAGACCTGGCCGAGGTCGATGCGGCCGGTCAGGACGCGGTCGATGAGATCGGGCAGGAAGCGCCGGACCGGGGCGACGCCGCCACGCAGCCCGACGCGTCATCGGCGAATTGGTCAGTTGCAAGGCTTCGCCGCCTGCGGTGACCGTGAAGTCCGCGATTTCGTGCGGGCGCGACTGGCCTACATGTGGGACACGGTTGCCGATACGACAGGCCTCGCCCCGGTGACGGTGAAGTCGTTCCTCGCCTTCGGTATGCTGCTCAACAACGTGGCCGCCGTCGAAGTGGACGAGCCGTGGGCCAAGGGGGTTCGCACTCGTATCCAAGCGGGCCTGTTCGAGCACATCACAGCGGACACCAACCGATGAAATCGGCCCCCTGTGTGACCAGGAGAAATCTGGCATTACGCCGCCAAGATGGGAATACCCGATCATCGAATTCGAGGTGCGCGACCTCATGCCGACGCCCATCGAATACGAACGGTCGACGAAAATAGCAGAATGTCAGGGACGGTTTACTTCCTCGCGGCGTTGTAGGCGGCGACGATGTCGGCGGATATCCGACCGCGCGCCGATACCTGATGGCCGTTTTTGCGGGCCCATTCGCGGATCGCGAGCGACTGGTCCCGATCCGCCGTCGACCGAAAATCTTTGCTGCCGCCTCTGCTCTTGGACCTGACCTTCAGCCGCCCGGTCTTGCGGGCCTTCTCCGTCCAAGGATCCAGATCGGCACGGAGCTTTCCGGCATTCTTTTTCGACAGATCAATCTCATAGGTAACGCCGTCGAGGGAGAACAGAACGGTCTCATCGGCTTTCGACGTGCCATCCAAATCATCGACCATGGTAACGGTCACCTTCTTCGCCATGAGTCAGCCCTTCATCTATGAGCATTTTCTTCGGCATGCTGATGGTATCTGTCATTATATCTAATAGTGCAGCGCGATATGTTGATGCACAAGCACGGCGGAGCAGACGACCATTGGAATCCGTCCGATAAATGCGAGCAACATTTCAGGACGGCCGAACCACCTCGCACACCGGTCCGAGCAGCGCGGGATATGAGCCAGTCGAGTCGCGCGAGCGAAATCGGGTATGGACTCCCGCGCACTGCTCGACTGGCGGCGAAAATGCGTCAAGGCGAACTGTGTGTCCGCTCGATCCTGAAACAGGGGCGACGGGAGTAACGCACGCATGCCGGGCAAGCGTGTTACGCGCGCCCGGTGCCCCGGTCGAATAAGTGCGGGTCGTGCGCGTTGACGAGAAGGAGGTCCGACTCGGCTTCGGATGGCTCGACATGCCGAGCAGTCCCCGCAGCACACGGAAGACCAGCGGCCACTTACGTGGGTCGCGCAGGATCACACCGCCGATGAACTGTTTGAGCATCGACAGTGTGTCGAAGTAAATGCGCTCCACGATCAGGTTCTCGTTGTCGTCGAATACGAAGTACGCCGTCATCCGGGTGCGGTGCCGGGAACCGGCGGGCGGTATGCCGCCAAGCGGACCCAAATGTGTTCCAAGTAGCCAGAATTCGACGATTACCGCGTCGGCGCTGTGCCGCAACGCGATGATCTCGTGGTCCTGATCCGGAAATGCGACGCGGGTGTCGTGGTAGTAGCCGCGGACCTGAATCGACCGATCCGGACCGGCACTATTCCACTCTGGACAACGCCTCGTTACCGCCGTTCCACAACGGCGCTATGGTTGAGACACAGGTCGGGATGGATGCGCTGACGCGGAGGTGCCGCCGAATATTCGATGGACGAGCTCGACGAGGCCGCGACACAGCGCGACCGCCCAACCGGAATCCCGGCGGAACTAGCGGCGGCCGGATTCGGCGACGCGACCGAAATCGGCCGTGGCGGATTCGGCGTCGTGTACTGCTGCTACGAATACGCACTCGAACGCTACGTCGCGCTCAAATTGCTCAGATCCGAGGTCAGCGGCGACGAGCGCGAGCAATTTCTCCGAGAACAGCGGGCACTAGGTCGACTGTTCGGGCACCCCCATATCCTGCAGGTGCTACAGGTCGACATCACCGCCACCGGCCGCCCCTATATTGTCATGCCGTTCTACGCATGCGGCTCGCTGGAGACCGTGCTGCGGGATTCGGGACCACTGCGCTGGTCGGAGGTGCTTTCGATCGGCGTGAAGATGGCCGCGGCGCTGGCCGCCGCCCATGCGATCGGCATTGTGCATCGCGACGTGAAGCCCGGCAATATCCTGCTCACCGATTACGGTGAACCTCAGCTCGCCGACTTCGGCATCGCCCAATTCGGCGACGTCACCACGTCCTCCCTGCAGACCGTCCAGGGCACGCCCGCATTCACCGCACCCGAGGTGCTCAGCGGTGCGACGCCAACGCCGATCTCGGATATCTACGGCCTAGGCGCTACGTTGCACTGCTTACTGGCCGGGCGAGCAGCGTTCGCACGCCGCACCGGCGAACCACTGCAAGTTCAACTGGCCCGCATCGCCACCGCCGCCGTACCCAGTCTGCGCGATCAGCACATCCCCACGGCGGTGTGCGCGGCAATCGAGGCGGCGATGGCGGCGAAGCCGGACGAACGACCGACCTCGGCGATCGAGTTCGGGGAATGGCTGCGCCGGGTGCAGCACGAAACAGGCCTGGCGGTGGACGCACTGGCATTGCCGCCCACGGTCATCGAATCCGGTTCGGCCACGTCGGTTCCCGTGGCCTCGCACACCCCGGGTACGGTGACACCGCCCCCACCGCCCAGCACGGCAACAAAATTCCGGCCGCCGGCCGCACCCCATACGATGATTGCCCGCACCCGCCTGCTGGTGCTATTGCGTGGCGGCGGCGACCGACGCCTCACGCTGATCCACGGACCGGCCGGATTCGGCAAGACCACCTTGGCTCTGCAATGGGCCACCGCGCTGGCGGCTGAGGACGTCCCGGTGGCGTGGCTGACCGCCGACCCCGACGACAACAATATCGTCTGGTTCCTTTCCCACCTGGTCGAGGCAATCCACCGCGTCGCTCCGGCGCTTGCGCGTGAACTCGGCACGCTGCTCGAGGAACGATCGTCCGACACGGCGAGATACGTGCTGTCCGCGCTGATCGACAAAATCCACTCGGGTGGACAAACGATGGTGTTGGTGATCGATGACTGGCACCGGGTGCACGGCGAAACCACCTGCGCCGCATTGGATTACCTACTCGAGCACGGTTGTCACCACCTGCGGCTGGTCATTGCGAGCCGGAGCAGAGCGTGCCTGCCGCTCAGTCGCATGCTGGTGCAAGACGAGCTGGTCGAAATCGATGTCGCGCAGCTGCGTTTCGATCCGCAGGAAACCGATGCTTTCCTGGCCGAGTCCGGCGGTTTGTCGTTGTCCACCGACGATGTGAGTCGCCTGCAGGAAACGACCGAAGGCTGGCCTGCCGCACTGCAATTGGCTTCGCTGTCATTGCGCGGCCACGATCATCCCGCCACGTTCATCGACCAGCTCACCGGCCGCCACCGGGCACTCGCCGATTACCTCGCCGAGAACGTGCTCGACTCACTCGAACCGCCACTGCTGGATTTCCTGCTGGACACGGCGATCACGGAGCGAATTTGCGCCGATCTCGCGATTCAGCTGACGGACCGATCCGACAGCCAGGAACTACTCGAAGAGATAGCCGACCGAAATCTATTCCTACGCCGCCTCGACGAAGAGGACCAGTGGTTCCAATATCACCACCTGTTCGCCGACTACCTGCGGCGCCGACTGGTCCGCCGTGATCCCGCACGCCTGGCACAACTGCACCGCCGTGCGGCCGAATGGTGCGATGAACACGAGATCGTCTCCGCCGCAGTCGATCACGCACTGGCCGCCGGTGATCCGGACTACGCCGCGGATATGGTCGAACGACGGGCCATGGACCTCATCGAAGGCTCCCGCATGGCGACGTTCCTCGGCTTGCTGACGAAACTGCCGCAACCCTCGGCGCAGGCACGACCAAGGCTGCAGATCTGCCGGGCCTGGGCCAACGTCGGACTGCAACGCTCGGAACAGGTTCAGCTGGCGCTGGAAGACTTATATGCCGAACTGGATGCCGGTGCGGCGACCGGTACCGAGGCGACCAAGCTGCGAGTAGAGGCGGAAACGGTTGCGGGTGCCGGACAATTCGTCACCGACCGATTCGATGGTCTGCCGGAGCTGCTGGCCCGGCATCTCGAGGATGCCGACACACCGTTCACCGCCACGAACGCCGCGAATCTCGCGTCCATCGATGCGCTGAACCGTTTCGACTTCGCCGAGGCCCGCCGCTGGCAACAATGGGCAGCTCCATATCACCGTCGCAGCAAAGGCGCATTCGGGGTGATGTACGGCAGGTGCGTCGCCGGCCTCGCGGCCCTCGAGCAGCTCGACATCGCCGCCGCCGAAGAGCATTTCGATGCCGCCATCACCCGTACGCGACGCGGCCGCTCGCAAACCTACGGTTCACGGATGTCCGGTGCCCTCCTCGGCTCCATCCGCTACGAGCAGAACCGCCTCGACGAAGCCGAGCAACTACTCGATTCCAGCGCTGATCTCGGCCGCCACGGCGGCGCCGTCTGGTTCCTGCTCGCCAGCTTCGGCACCGGCGCACGCATCAAAGCAATACGCGGCGACCTCGCCGCCGCCGAACAACGCATTACCGAGGGGGCGGAAATCGCGGAGCACGAGTCACTGCCGCGCTTGGCCGCCCGCATGGTCAACGAGCGCATCCGCCTCGGCCTGCCGATTCCACTCGAAACTCGCGACGCGCTCCGGCAGCTGCCGCCATACCGCAAGCAGAACACAATGATTCACGCCGGAATCGCCGAACTCGAACAAGACTCCGCGATCCGGCTGCTGTTGGCCGATCGCTCGGCTGATCAAGCCTGCGATCGAGCCGAGCAGATGGTGCGCGTGATCGAAACCCAGCAGCGCCCAAGAGCATTCATCCAAGCGCAACTGTTGCGGGCGGGCTGCCTGTGGGTCGCCGGACGCCGACGGACCGCCGCGGAGACCGCACTACCCGCGTTGATGCTGTGCGCCGAGCACGGCCTCGTCCGCACCGCAGCCGACGGGCCACACATCTCGGCGATCGCGACCGAAACGCGCTACGACGACGCACCGCCGATCATGCAATTCCTAGCACTGCTCAGGGCAGTAGCGGATACGTCACCATCGGTCCGATGACACCACCGCTACCCGCTCAGCTCCGGACCACCCGCCGAGTTCGATCTGCGTCACGCGCGGACCGAACTGGCGCACCGGGGGAATCGTGGTCACCATGTGGGCAACCATGACTCGCTCGCTCGAGCACACGTGGATGTCACCGGGAAATCGCACGAAATCACCCGCGGCGAGGTCAACGGGTGTCGTTGAGCGGCCCGGTACGCAGCTTGCCGGTCAGTTGAAACGAAGTCATATTCGGCAGAGGCCCACCGCAACCGCAGCGAACGACGAAGAACCCGAAAGCCCTTCGGCCATGACCGGTGACAACCGGATTCGAGACGTACCCGCCGCAGCGTGCCACCTGATCACCGCGGTACCGAACAGAGCGGCACCGCCAGCACAGCCCGTCAATGCGCGAGGCTGCGTGCTATGACCAGTCGCTGAATCTGGTTGGTGCCCTCGAAGATTTGGGTGATCTTGGCTTCGCGCATGTACCGCTCGACCCGGAAGTCGCGGGTATAGCCGTAGCCGCCGAATACCTGGACCGCGTCGGTGGTGACCTTCATGGCCGCGTCGGTGGCGATCAGTTTGGCCACACTCGCCTGTCGTGAGTACGCCAGGCCCGCATCGCGTCGCCGCGCGGCATCGAGATAGGTGGCGCGGGCCGAATCGACCGCGGCAGCCATATCAGCCAGTAGGAACCCGAGACCCTGATGGTCGATGATCGGCTTGCCGAATGCCGAGCGCTCCTTGGCGTAGGCGACGGCTTCGTCGAGCGCGGCCTGAGCCAGTCCGGTCGCGACGGCGGCGATACCGAGCCGACCGGAATCCAGCGCACTCAAGGCGATCTGGAGGCCTTGCCCCTCCGTACCGATCCGACGCTCGACGGGCAGGAACGCGTCGTCGTAGTGCGCGGTCGTAGTCGGCACCGCGTGCAGTCCCATCTTCTGCTCGGGCTTGCCGAAGGTCAGGCCGATGGTCTCACGCGGTACCAGGAAGCAGGAGATGCCGCGCGGCCCCCCGCCCGTGCGCGCGAACAGGTTGTAGAAGTCGGCGATGCCGCCGTGGGTGATCCAGGCCTTGGTGCCGTTGACGAGATAGCCGCCATCGACCGGAGCGGCCTTGCAGGCCACTGCGGCGGCATCTGATCCGGCCTGCGGCTCGGAGAGGCTGTATGCGCCGATCGTGTTGCCGCCCAACATCTCCGGCAGCCAACGCCGCTTCTGCTCCTCGGTGCCGAATGCCAGCATCGGATGGCAGGCCAGGCTGTGCACACTGACCGCCACCGCGATCGCCGCCCACCGCGCGGCGATCTCCTCGAGGACCTGCAGATACACCTCGTACGGCTGGCCGCCGCCGCCCCATTCGACCGGGTACGGCAGGCTCAACAACCCGGCCTCCCCCAGCCTCGCGAACACACCATCGGGATAGCTCTCGGCCCGCTCGCATTCATCGACGATCGGGGCGAGGACCTTATCGGCGATGTCGCGGGTCAGCTGGATCAATTCCCGGGCTTCGGTGGTGGGCAGCAGACGTTCGACGGCCACAAGACTCCTCGCCTACGTATAGCAGTACTGAATTACTATGTACAGTACTGGTCGTACCTCGGTACTGCAAGAGACGCTTCAGTACTATTCGCTGCTATGGACCAGCTCACACACGGCGGATTCGCCACTCGGCGGCGTACCGAACTGTTCGACGCGCTGGTCGACCTGTTTCTGACCGAGGGATTCGCGCATCTGACCCTCGATGAGATCGCCGCGCGACTGCGTTGCTCCAAATCGACCCTCTACACCCTGGCGGGCAGCAAGGAACAGCTGGTCCGGGCCGCGACCGTGCACTTCTTCCGCCGCGCCACCGACGATGTGGAGGCCGGTATCGCGCCGATCGCCGATGCCCGTGAGCGCATCACCGCCTACCTGTCCGCGGTCGGTACCGCCCTGGCCGCCGCCTCCGACCGGTTCATGGCCGACTTGAGCGGTTTCGCGCCCGCGCGGGAGATCTACGAGAAGAACACCAGGATCGCCGCCCGCCGGGTCCGCGAACTCATCGATGAGGGGGTCGCGGCGGGCGAATTCCGTGACGTCCACGCCGCCTTCGCCGCCGATATGGTCGCCACCATGATGGTCCGCATCCAGCAGGGCGGGGTGCGCGAACACACCGGACTCGACGATGCCGACGCCTACCGCGAGTTGGCCGCCATCCTGACCGCGGGCATCAGCGCCTAGCGGGGCGACATCCTTCTCGAACCCGGTGACGCGGCGCGGACATCGCCATTTACACCGCCGCGCATTGAACGATGTGGCGGACATGATCGACAATGGTGGCATGGCGACGGTGCTGCTGGGCGGCGACGTCATGCTGGGCCGTGGGGTGGACCAGATTCTCCCGCACCCCGGTGATCCGACGCTGCACGAACGGTATATCGAGGATGCGCGGACGTATGCGGAGTTGGCTGAGCAAATAAGCGGTGAATTTGCCCGCCCGGTGGATTTCGGTCACCCATGGGGTGAGGTCCTGCCGATACTTGCGCAGCTCGCCCCGCAGGTGCGATTGCTCAATCTGGAAACCGCGATCACCGCCGATGGCGCCTTCGCAGCCGGCAAGGGCATCCACTACCGCATGAATCCAGCCAATATTCCGGTGTTGACCGCAATCGCGCCGGTCGTCTGCGCGCTGGCCAACAACCACATTCTCGATTTCGGTGTCGAAGGGCTGGCGGACACGGTGGAAACACTCGATACCGCGCGCATCCAGCGCGCCGGGGCGGGCGTGGATTTCGACGAGGCCCGGACCCCGGCGATATCGGAACTCGATGACGGACGACGAGTGGTAATCGTCTCGGTCGGCGCGGGATCGAGTGGGGTCCCGAACCATTGGGCGGCTGGCCGCGATCGGCCGGGGCTGTGGTGGATCGGAGACGCGCCGAATATTCGCGCCGCCGAGGAGGTGGCGGCAGAAGTATTGGCGCACAAGCGCAATGGCGATATCGCGATCGTTTCCGTACATTGGGGGCCCAACTGGGGCTACGGGGTGCCGCGGAGCGAAAGGCAGTTCGCGCATCGATTGATCGATGCCGGAGTCGACCTCGTGCACGGGCATTCCGCACACCATCCACGGCCGATCGAGATCTATCAGGGCAAACCGATTCTGTACGGGTGCGGTGACGTCATCGATGATTACGAGGGCATCCGCGGCTATGAGCGGTACCGCCCGGAGCTTCGCCTGCTCTATCTGGTGTCCATCGATCCCGGCGTGATGCAGACGCGAATGATTCCACTGCGGATTCGGCACATGCGCCTGGAGTCGGCCGCGCGCGATGAATCTCGATGGCTGTGCGAGACGATCGAGCACATCAGTCACGACTTCGGCACCCGGGTCGCACTGCGCCCCGACGACCTACCGGTGGTGTTCAAGACCGCACGACGCTGAGGTTGCCGCGGAACCAGTCGCGAGCCAGATCCGCCACCTGCTCGAGCGCACCGGGCTCCTCGAACAGGTGCGTCGCACCGGGGACGACGTCGATCTCGCTCGGACACGGCATCCGCAGTTGGGCCTCGCGATTGAGCTCCAGCACGTACTGATCGTTACCGCCGACGATGAGCAGCGTCGGCGCCCGGACGTGCGCCAATCGCGCACCGGCCAGGTCCGGGCGGCCGCCACGGGAGACGATGGCCGCGATCTCGGTGCCGGGCTCGGTGGCCGCCCACAGTGCGGCACCGGCACCGGTGCTCGCCCCGAAATATCCGGTCGGAAGGCCGCTCAGGACCGGCCGCGTGCGCAGCCCACGAGTCACCGCGACGAGACGCTCGGCGAGCAGCTCGATATCGAAAACTCGTGCACGGTCGCCCTCCTCGGTCGCGGTCAGCAGGTCGACAAGCATCGTCGCGAGTCCCGCTCGGTTGAGTACATCGGCGACCAGCCGATTCCGCGGACTGTGGCGACCGCTGCCGCTGCCGTGCGCGAAGACGACCAGACCGGTGGGGCTCTGTGGGACGGCCAGTATCCCCGTCAGCCGGATGGACTCCGACGACACGATGACTTCTTCTGTCCGCGCCAAGGGATCGGATGCGGAGGACAGCATCGAACACCTCCTGCTATCCGGACTACCCGCCCGGTCGGTCGTATGCAAGCCGCGGTCAGGCCGGGGCTCCGTCGAGAACTTCGACCCGCCCGGTGTCGAGGTTGTAGTAGGCGCCCACGACCGAAACAGCGCCACGTTCCACCATCGGCGCGAGGTCGTTGTTGCGTCGCAGATCTTGTGCGGTCAACTCGATCTGGATGCGGCTCATCGTTTCGACCGGGTCGGTGCCCGGCGAATCCATCCGCTCGTATGCCGGTCGCAGTGCCTCCACAATCGACTGCAGATTGCCCGGCAGCGACGTGCCCTCCTGCAGTGCCTTGTATGCCGCGGCCACCGCACCGCAGCGCTGGTGCCCGAGGACCATGATCAATGGGGAGCCACTGGTCATCGGCCCGTATTCGACGGAACCGGTCACGACGGGTCCCACCGCAAGACCGCCGGTACGCATCACGAACAAATCGCCGAGCCCGGTGTCGAACACCAGCTCCGGCGGGACGCGCGAATCGATACAAGCCAGCACGACGCCGTACGGCTGCTGATCCCGGGCCAGCAACTCGCGCCGATCCGGATCGCGGTCAGGATGGTCCAGATTGCCATCGATCCAGCGGCGATTACCTGCCATCAGCCTGTCGAAGGCCGCCTTCGCGGTCTGCGGCGGCGCCTGCGTCGTTGGGACCTGATCGGATGACTGATCTCGCCCGCAACCCGCCATCAAGGCGGTCGTCGCAGTAAGGGTGCCGACCAGAACGGTTCGGCGATCGAGCACACCCATGTTTTTACCTCCGTGCTCGGTGGATCTGCATCGGTTACGAGAACGGCGAACGGTGCCACAGCAATCGCCGCAAGTATGCGCGCGGCTTGAAAGCCGGGTTCCATCCGGCTAGCGAGGCGCGCACAATGGATACGCAATCAATGGATTGAAACGGCCGGCGACGCACTGACTCGCGGGAAAGCGTTCAACCATGTCCATCCCCGAGAACGTTCGAACGCCGACGGTGCTCATCCTCGGAGCCGGGTTCGGCGGGCTGGAACTGGCCGCCTGCCTGTCCGAGTCAGTGCCCGGCGAGGTTCGAGTGGTACTCGTCGACCGTAACAACGGGTTCACATTCGGTTTCTCGAAATTGGAAATCCTTTTCCACGACCGGACTCCGGAATACGTGCGGGTCAGCTACCGCGACCTGGTCCGTCCCGGCGTCGAGTTCCGGCAGGAGCAGGTCACCGCGATCGACCCGCAGACCCGTCACGTGGACACCGACCGCGCCAGTTACGACCCGGACTTTCTGGTTTGAACGGGACGCTCAATATCGCGATGAGAATGGTGCCACCGTCGAAGGCGACCTCGCCTACGACCTGTTCATCGGCATCCCGACCCATTGCGTCGTACCCGTGGTCGAGGCATCCGGGCTGACCGTCGACGGCGGCGACGGCTGGATCCACGTCGACCCGCGAACCCTCGCCACCCCCTATCCGGGCGTCTACGCCATCGGCGACTGCGCGGACGCTCCGGTTCCCCGCGCCGGGGTTTTCGCCGAAAACGCCGCACGCACGGTTGCAGCTCACATTGCCGCGCAACTGCACCGAACACCCGCGCCCGGGAAGTATCTCGGGCAGGGTTCCTGCTACATCGAATTCGGGGACGGACTCGTCGGCAAGGTAGACGCCGACTTCCTTTCCGGACCGAAGCCGGCCGCACCGTTCGTCACACCCTCGGCCGAATTGGCGACCGAGAAGGCCGAATTCGCTGCAACACGGGTTCGGCGCTGGTTCACCGGACCGTGACCGGGACTTCCTGAATCAGGTTGTTCCCCAGGCCCTGTCGGTTCCAGAATTGCTCGGCCGGTTGCACATTCCCTTCCGCATCGGTGGCGCGGCAGCTCAGTCGGCACTCGCCCGGTCGCGCATCCCAGGTGTAACTCCAACTGCGCCAGGCGAATTCGGCGACGCCGCGCTCCAATTGAGCGTCCTGCCAGCGGCCATCGACACCGACTTCCACGCGGACCACGGGCGAGGTGCCACACCACGCGCGGCCGCGGAGCAGGACCGCACCGGCGTCGACCGTGCGTCGCCCACTCGGGTAGTCGGGAATGCCAGGCGGAATCATCAACGCACGCACCTTGATTCACGATACCGGTAGCCCCGGATCGTCCGCGTCGCGTTGGTAGCGATAGGCCACCGCCTGTTGTAACCCGGTGAAGGGCCGGTCGACGACTTCGATATTCCGCAGCCATTTGACGCTCGTCATGCCGTACCACCCGGGGACGAGCAGTCGCAGTGGGAAGCCGTGCTGTGGTGGGAGCGGTGTGCCGTTCATTTCGTAAGCGAGCAGAATTTCGGGTCTGCGGCATTCGCTGATGCTCAGGGAGCGTTGATAGTTGTGCTCCACTTTGTCCTGGAATCCGCGATCGGCGCCGGTGAATACGACCTCGACCGCTTCGTCCCGGATACCGCAGTCGTCGAGAATCCCACCCAGTGCGGTGCCCGTCCACGCCGCCGTGCCGATCGCCTCCAGACCCCACGGTTGGCTGACGTTGCGCGGGTCCATTCTCGTGCGCCCATTACCCGCGCATTCGAGGGTGACCGGAATCGTCGTCGCCGGTCGCGATCTGATGTCGTCGAGCGACAGCTCCAGTCCACGCTTGACGTATCCGGTCACCCGCAACCGCCATGACGATGCGTCGATCTCCGGGATATCGAAATGAATCAGCAAGTAATGCATGCCGATGGGCGTGATGTCGTACCGCATGCCCTCCAGTTGCATGCCGTGATTGCGCGTCGCCAGCGCGAGTTCGTCGAAGCGGACGCCTTGGGCGCGCGAAACAAGTTCGGTCATCGGCTCGGCCGATCTTCTGATCGAGATGGAACAGCTGTCGGTGTCAGTGTATGACCGCCCGAAGAAACAACAGTCGGCCTATTCGGGGCGCGATGTTGCCCCGAATAGGCCGACCGTTTCAGCGATCAAAGATCAGGCGGGCAGTCCCACCTCGATGGCCTCGATGATGCGCGGGCGAAGTTCGGCGGCGCGGATGATGGCATCGACCGAACCGACCTCGACAGCGCGCTGAATATTGTGCACGCGGTCGAACTCCGCTGCGACCTCACCGAGTTTCTCCGTGCGAACCGAAGACCGGACCTCGTCGCGTTCCGCTGTCAGTGCCGCGCGGTCGGCGCCGAGCGCGTTCGCGGCGCGTGCCTCGAGATCGCGCACCCGCGGATCGGCTGCCGTACGGGCATTGACCTCACCGGCGAACACCACCGCAGCCGCGGGGGCGCCGCCGAGTACCGAAGCGAACGAGCCTTCCAGCGCCAGCACGGTCATATTCGGGTTGAGCAGCTTCGAGAACACCACGAAGGCGCCACCGTGATAGCGCGAGATCACGCAGAACACGATGGGGCCCTGGAAGTTGACGATCGCTCGGCCGATCTCGGCACCGTACTCGAGCTGCAACTTCCGCATCGATTCCGGCGAGCCGTCGAAGCCCGACAGATTCGCCAACACCACCAGCGGCCGATTGCCGCTGGCCGCGTTGATCGCCCGCGCGGCCTTCTTCGAAGACTGCGGGAACAACGTGCCAGCCGTGTAGGTGTCGGGGCCGTCGGTGGACGGGTAGCCGCGGCGCGGCACTCCCCTGGACTCGATGCCCAGCAGGCACACCGGAATACCGCCGAGCCGCGCATCCTGTACGACGGCCGTCTCGGCGTCGGCCATCCCGGCCCAGCGTTCCAGCACCGGGTGGTCCTGATCGGCCACGGCTCGCATAACGGTCCGGATGTCGAACGGCTTCTTGCGGTCGGGGTTGGCGGCGGCGGAGAAGATCTCGCCGACCGTGGTGAAGTCGCTGCCCGCCACGACATGCGGGAAGTCCGAGACGTCGCGATCGATGGGGTCGCTGGTGTCCGACCGCCGCGGCGACTGCTCGCCCGGCGCCACATAGGTGTGGTCGTAGTGCGACATCAGCACATCTCGCGCGGCGAGCAGATTAGGCGCCCAGTACTGCGCCTGCCCGTTCGGGCCCATCACCCGGTCGTAACCGCCGATACCGAAGTTGTCCTCGGCCGACACGCCGCCGGAGAAGTCCAGCGCCTGCTTGCCGGTGAGCACCATCGCCGAGTCCGGCGTCATCACCAGGATGCCCTTGGTGTGCATGAGCATCGTCGCCTCGGCGTTCCAGTACGGCTGGGCGCCGACGTTGATCCCCGAGACCACGATGTTGATCTCGCCGCCCTCCTGGGTGAATTCGACGATCCGCTTGAGCGCCGCCGCCACCCAGTCCATGTTCTCGGTGCCGGACTGCATCGAGATCCGGGCGCCGGAGGACAACGCGTACCACTCCAGCGGCACCTGCATCCGTTCGGCCAGGTCCATCGCGGCGATCACGCGACGGCACTCCGGCTCCGAAAGCGCACCGAGCGATTTCGTCGGATCACCGAGCAGCACCACTCTGCTGATGCCGTCCGGATACTGCTCGGTCGCCGTGGTGACCACGCCCGCGACGATCGCGGCCTTATTGCGTCCCTTGGGCCGGTCGACCGGCACGAGCGTGTGATCGGAATCCAGGTCGTACTCGGCGAATTCACCGAGCAGAGCGGTCAGCTCGTACGGGTACACGGTGTTGCGGCTGCTGGCCCGCAGCACCTTCTGCCGGTACTCGTCGATCGGCTCGACCGCCTCGTCGGACCGCTCACCAATGGTCACCTCGGTGCCGCCAGTGGCGTCGAAGGCGATGCGCACGGCGACCTTGATCAGCTCGCCGGTCTTCGGGTGGCGATGCCGCGCGATGAGCAGGATCTCCTCCAGCCCGGCGCCCGCGGTCGTCGGCCGCACCCGATCGACGATCATCTCCAGCTCGGCGCGGGTCATCTCGACCGGCGGCCAGATGTACATCACGATGCGGTTGGTGTGGAACCGCTTGGCCGAGGGCCGCTGCGACTGCGCGCGGCGGATCGAATCCAGGCAGGCGGCAATGGTGCTCTCGGCGGTCGGCAGCGCCAGCAGCCGACCGTCGTGCTCGCGCAATGCGGCCAAGTCTCGTACCTGCGCGAATGCGACGAGACGCTCGTCGGACGCATTCTCCTTCGCGATGCACCGGAACAGGTAGACCTCCTCGTCCGAGGACGGGAGCCGAGTGAGGTCGAACTTGCGCAACCGCTTCATCTGCATCCGCTCCGCGATGTACGGATGCAGGCCGCGGATCAACCGCTCCTCGACCATGCCGGTCGTGGACGGACGGAAGGTGAAGTGATGGTGCATCACCGCACCGCCGCTGCCCGCGACAGTGGCGGTGATCCGGTGGATCTGGTTCGGCAACCGCCGCGCACCGAGCACTTCCTGCAACGCGGCGGCCATCGCGTCGAAGTCCTCCGGCTGCTTCTCCCAGCTCAGGTAGATGTCGGCCTCGATGGAGGAAGTCACGCTCGCCAGCTCGGTGAGACCGCGCAGCACAGTGTCGAGCGCATCGAAACTCACCGCCGCCGAAACCAAGCTCAGGCCCCGACGTTCGGCGATCACGAACGTGCACCCACCGGCCTCCCGGGTGTGCACACCGGTCAGACCCTTGTTCCCGTAGTACCGGCGGGTCAGCACCTCGAGCATGGCGGTGTTGTCGGCACTGCCGCGCACCAGGCGCTGACCGAGCAGCCGCACCAGCGGCTCGGTACTGCGGACCATCTCGGAGATGCGCTCGGCGCGATCCGCCGTCTCCGGGTGCGCATCGAGGTGGCTCAGCTGCTTACGGACATTGGTGTAGACGCGGGCACGATTGCGCCGCAGCAGCGGCTGGCCGAACCAGGAGTACACCAGGCCACGGGTGAGGTCGGCGATCACGGGGAAGCGCACCTGCGTCGCGGTAACCAGCCGCTCCAGTGCCAGACCGACCGGCTCCCGCAGCGCCCGGTCCGGCACCGGCTCGCCCAGCCACTCGCGCAGCAAGGTGGTGATGACGGTGACGGTGTCGGATGGCCGTTGCTGGGCGAGGAAGATCCGGAAGACCGCGGCTTCGAGCTCAGGGGAACGATCCAGTTCGGTGACGCCGTAATGCCCGAGTGCCTTGGCGAGCTCGGCCTGGTACGACTCCGGCAGTCCGGCCCGCTCGACATCGAGGCTCTGCAGGTAGGTGTGGAAGTACTCGCGGGCGCTGTGGACGTGGCCCTGGACGCCGTCCTCATTCCACGACCGGTTGTGGCTCAGCTCGGACAGGTCGGAGAACACCTGCACGAGTTCGATCTCATCGGCAAGGGGCCTGCGGTTGTCCGCGATGGCCGCCCGGCGCACGGCGAGGTAGTGGTCGAGCACCCGGCGCTCGTCATGCGGGTCGACGTCGAAGCCGAGCAGCAAGCTGCGCAGGTCCTGCAGGCTGCGGGCGATGCCGTCGTGCACGCGGTCCGGCGCGGGCTCGTCGGGCAGGTCCAGTTCGACCGACGCGACCTCCACGGCGTCTGCGGCCTCATCGTCCTCGGCGAGCGGCTCCAGCCGCAGCAGCGGCGCGCCGGTCTCGACCTGGGTGCCGACGGTAACAGCGGATTCCTTCAACCGAGCCCGGAACGGCGCGCGCAGCACCGTTTCCATCTTCATGCTCTCGAGTACCAGCACCGGTGCGCCCGCCTCGACCTCGGCACCGACCTCCAGCGGGGTGGCAACGACCAGCGCGGGGGCGGGCGAGCGGACGACGCCACCCTCGTCACGGCTGATCCGATGCGTCACACCGTCGACATCGACCAGGTGGATCGGCCCATGCGTACCGGTGATCACCCGGTAGCGGACGCCGTTGACCACGATCTGCCCGGTGTGGCGGTCGAAGCGCTCGAGATCAATATCCGCGGCACGCATCTCGCCACCCGCTTCGATGCCGACGCGGAACCGGTGCGCACCGATCCGTGCGACGCGCACACGGTAGCCGACGCCACGCAACTTCAGGTCGTGCGGGCGACCGCTCTGGTGCTGCACCTGGGGCCGTCCACCGGCCGCCGTGGACAACAGCCGGTGCCGCTCGACCCGCTCTTCCTCTTCGTAGGCATCGATGGCGGCGACGGCCACCGCGACCGCGGAGTGTTGATGCGATACGAGGCGTCCCTCGGCGCGCACGCGGTCGATCCAGCCGGTGTCCGCGCTGGCGTCGATCACCTCGGGCTGGTTCAGCAGATCGAGCACGAAGCTCTTGTTCGTCGCCCCGCCCTCGATGACGACCCTGGTCTGCGACATTGCCCGGCGCAGCCGGCCCAGCGCTTGCTCGCGGTCTCGTCCGTAGGCGATGATCTTGGCGATCATCGAGTCGAAGTCGGCGGGAATCGTGTCGCCCTCGCTGACGCCGGTGTCGACGCGAATGCCGGGCCCGGCGGGCAGATCCAGCCGCGCGATGCGGCCCGGCGCGGGCGCGAAGTCGCGGTCCGGATCCTCGGCGTTGAGCCGGGCTTCGATCGCGTGCCCGCGTTCGGCCGGAGCTTCGCCCTCGAGCTTGCCGCCCGATGCCACCAGCAGCTGCGCCCGAACCAGGTCGAAACCGGTGGTGTACTCGGTGATCGGGTGTTCGACCTGCAGGCGAGTGTTGACCTCGAGGAATGCGAACAGCTCGTCACCCGGGTGGTACAGGAACTCGACGGTCGCCGCGCCGCGATACTGAACCGCGATCGCCAAGCGCTCGGCCGACGCCTTGAGTTCGGCCACCTGCTCGGGACGCAGCACCGGTGACGCCGACTCCTCGATGACCTTCTGATTGCGCCGCTGCACCGAGCAGTCGCGGACGCCGAGCGCCCATGCGGTGCCCTGGCCGTCCGCGATCACCTGGACCTCGACGTGCCGGGCGCCGGTCACCAGCCGTTCCAGGAAGACCACGCCGCTGCCGAAGGCGCGCGCGGCTTCCTGACGGGTGCGTTCGTAGGCATCGACGAGTTCGGCCTCGTTCGTCACCACCCGGATACCACGGCCGCCACCACCGGCGGTCGCTTTCAGCATCAACGGGTAGCCGATCTCGGCGGCGGCCGCGAGCGCGGCGTCCACGGTCTCGACCGAACCGCGGCTCCACGGCGCGACCGGCACGCCGACTTCCTCCGCGATCAGCTTCGCGCCGATCTTGTCACCGAGCTTGCGCATGGCCTCCGGACTGGGGCCGATGAAGGTGACGCCGATCTGCTCGCACAGCTCGGCGAATGCCGGATCCTCGGCGACGAAACCCCAACCGACCCAGGCGGCGTCGGCCTTGGTCGTGACCAGAGCGCGCTCGAGCGCCTTCAGATCCAGATACGGACGCGCGGACGCCGGACCGAGGTCATAGGCGATATCGGCCTCGCGCACGAATGTCGCGTTCCGATCGACATCGGTGTGCAACGCGACGGTTTCGATCGGTCGCCCGGTCTCCGCGGCCAGATCTCGGACGGCATGGATGAGCCGCATAGCGGCCTCTCCCCGGTTCACGATGGCGATGCGGCTGAACACTCGCCAACTCCTTCCACTCCACAGCACTGGCCCGGTCGGGCGACGGTTTGCGACTGCCGGTCCCGCGTAGTCTGCACCCTTACTGCGCGCAATTACACAGCGTCAGGTGGTTACCCGCGCGTATCATCGGAAATTTCTCATTTGTGTCTATGACACTAGTGGCGGAATTCCTCGGCCGGCAGGATTCCAGTACCGTACCCGTGATCGGGTCGTAGCCGGGTTACGTGTCGATCAAAGCAATCAAACGAGAGGGAGCGTCGATTCGCGCCCGACCATCGTCAGATGCGTTGACCTGCAGCCTCTCTCTCGTTCTCGTGCGCAGTGGTGGGAGGTGATCTGTGTGGCCGACATTCTCGATATACTGCACGCGCGCTGCGCCGAGGTCGCGGGCGAGGCGATCCTCTCCGGAGAGGAGCACCCGACCCTCACCCTGTCCACACGTGAGGTCGCCGATCTGCTCAATCGTGTCGCCGACCTGCGCCGCCGCTGCCACGACATCGACCTCGCCTATCGCGACCTCGACCACCGGTACACCGTGCTCCGCCGCGCCACCAGCGATGCCACCGCATCGTTGGATCGGATCCGCACCACGCTGGAGCAGCGCACCGCGCACCCGGAAGCTCATACGCGCCAGGCCTGCAGCATCGCCCGTTTCGCCGCCGAAAACCTCACCGCCGCACGACTGGGCACGACGACGTCCGGCCCATAATGCGGTCAGCGGACGCGCGGTAGCACCAGGCCGAGTCCGGCGACGCTGAACGACTGCGCGGTGACCGTGACGTCAGTGTCGGCGAAACGGCGTCCATTCAGATGGTCTGTTATGAAGTGTCGGATCGGTTCGGGTTGGTCTACAAGGCTGTTCGCGATCGCGGCCGGGACCTCAATGGTGCCGTCGAGGTGACGGGGCTGATCGCTGATCCCCCGCTGCTGCGGCATTTGGCGTAGTCCGTCGACGGTATGCAGGATCAGGTCGAGTCGAAGGTCGCCGCCGAAGTCGAGGCGCAATAGCGTAGGTGTCACCGCGATGTCGAAGGCATCGATGGTGGCCATCCAGCCCCGGTCCGAACGCTCCGTATATGTGTGTGGCGATGGTGCCGCCAGGGTTTCGAGTGTGTGGTCGGCGGCAGTGTTGTCGAGCAACCGTCCGGCGAGGGACTGATCGGTAGGTACGAAGAACCACTGCTCGGCCGTGAGCTGTTTTGTCCAGTAACCGGTTCGGCCGTTGTCACGGCCTTCGACACGTAGTTCGCGTGCCTCCGATCCGGGGCCGGTCTTGTGGATGGAGACCCGATCGGTGATCTCGCCGGGGACCTTCGGTTGGCGCACCCAGTCGGGTGCGGGTAGTTGGATGGCGGCGTATGCAGGGTTCACCCGTTCCGAGAGCATGTCGGGTGCCTCCGACAAGGTGGTTTGATCTTCGTAGGAATAGCGGAAGAACACCCCGGGAGTGGGAGAATGTGCCAATCCCCTTGTTCCGCAGCATCTTTCACGAAGATGCGGCCGTCACGGACGGCGAAGGACCAGCGGCGGTTGAAGGATTCGGCGGTGGTGCGAAATACACCTGCGCGGGCAGTGCAATGTCGGCGGGCGGTAACACTTCCAGACCGACACTGGACCGGTCGCTTGCGCCCTCAGGAGTTCCCATGGTGCCGAGCAAGGTACAGGGCGTATGTTCGGCAGTCGCGGAATGCGCGGTGATGCCGGTGAATACGAGCGTGAGCGCGGTGGTGAGCGCGAATCGAGCGAGAGTGTTCACAACCATCCCAGCGAGCCGAAAGCAATGAGAGCCACCGCGTCGAGCCCCATGATCGCCCCGACTGCCAAGGCCTTGGCGCGCACGGTGGGCAGATCGTGCACCCAGAAGCAGGCCGCGAAGAACGGGACGTAGCCGATCAGCCAGATCAGCGGCGGGAAGCCTGCCTGCCACCTGGACCAGTCCCAGGTCAGCACACCGATCTTGTTGAGCACGATCTCGACGCCAACGGCCAACGCCGCATTCACCGCCACCAGCACCGGACGGTTGGGCAGCCCGAACACGCGCATCTCGCGTGGCGGCAGCAACTTCGCCGCCGCCACGCCCATGATCGCGAACATGAAGCAGATCTCGATATTGAGCCCGATCAAAATTTGATAGGCGGTCGGCCCGACCGCGCCCCACACTGGCGCGCGATCGGTGACATGGAAGACCACGGCGTTCCAGATCTCGTTGATCCAGTCCATCCCCCACAGCGCCAGCCCACCGAACAGCACATTCCAGTTCCGGCGCTCGACCTCGGTGGCATACACGTAAACCACGATCAGCAACAGCGGGATCACATACCACTTGAACTGGCTCGAATCACGAACCAACTCCAGCGCCGCACGGGCGTTATCGGTCATTGGCCAGCCTCTCTTCCGATGACCGCGAACCCCGGAGAGTTTGTTACATCGCTACAGTCATTGTCAATCTGTCATGGCGCGAGCGTCGGGCCGAGGTACCGGTCGGCGACTTTGGTGATTTCGTCGAGGGCGCGCAGTGTTTCCAGTTCCGGGAGCGTCGGCACGCTGAAGACCAATCGCTCTACCCCGGCCTCGGCATAGCCGTCGATCAGTGCTGAATCGACTGCGGCGAACGCGACGGTGACAGGCACGTCATATCCGTCGAGTCGGGCTAATTGGGCCGGTATCGCGGCGGGATCGGCGACCGCGGCGGGAAGCCACCCGAGGCCGTGGCGGATCGCGCGTTCGGCCGCCGCTTCCGCGCCACCGATGAAGATCGGCGGGTGCGGGGTTTGCATGGGTTTCGGCCAGGCATACATCGGGTCGAAATCGATGAAGCGGCCATGATATTCGGCGACGTCCTCGGTCCAGATCGCTCGGATGGCGTCGAGTTGCTCGTCGAGCAGCGCGCCGCGGGTACGCGGATCGGTACCGTGATCGGCCATCTCCTCGCGGTTCCAGCCCGCGCCGACGCCGAATATGAAGCGCCCGCGCGAGATTCGGTCGAGCGTGGCGACCTCCTTCGCGGTGTGGATGACATCGCGCTGGATCAGCAGAGTGACCCCGGTACCGAGGATCAACCGTTCGGTGACCGCCGCAATCGCGCCGAGGGTGACGAACGGATCCAGTGCGCGGTAGTACTCCCGAGGCAATTCGCCTCCACCCGGGGCCGGAGACTTCCGGCTCGCGGGGATATGCGAATGTTCCGGCAGGAACAACGATTCGAATCCCCGCGCCTCCAGCGCCACACCGAGTTTCGGACCGCTGATTCCCTCGTCGGTAACGAAGGTGGTAATGCCTATCTTCATGACTCGAATATTCGAACCTTCACATGTATGTGAAGGTCAACCCGAGGCATTGTGAGGTGGAGCACCTTTGCGTTGCATCTCTGCGGCCGCGGCAGTCGCTTCGTCATCGACTCCCTGGCGTTCGATCCCGATCTTCCACTCAGCGGAAGCTGATCAGGGATAGGCCATCCAACCGTTGGTGTGAAGATTGCGGCCCAGTCGGCCGGTGCAGCTTTCGCGCGGAGGGGCGCACAGCAGCGCCGCCTACTGATCACAGACGATCGAAGGGAGGAACTGATGCCGAAGCGATACGTGATCCTGGAAATCGCGATGGCAAGTGCGATCGCGACAATCACACGGCTGTTCCAGCGGCCGATTCCGCGCGTGTTTCGGTACCGGATTCACCGCCAGATCGGCAATGGCCAGCGCCCATGACCTTGGCTAACCTGGCCGCAGCACGGTACCGCGAGGTCGTGTACATGCCGACCGGTCCCGATGTAGCCCGCGAACTGCGGGCCTTCGCATCGGTCGAGCACTGAGGAAACGGAGCAACTTTCGTGCCAATCCAGCGCCTGAACCATGCCGTCCTGTTCGTCTCCGATGTGGAGCGCTCGGCCACGTTCTACCACGATGTCCTCGGCTTCCGACAGATCGGCGCAATTCCGGGTGGGGTCTTCCTGCAGGCGGCCGGTTCAGCCAACGACCATGACCTGGGTTTGTTCCGATCCACCGAACCGGCCGCTACGCATCGCACCGGACGGGTCGGGCTGTACCACCTGGCCTGGGAGGTGGACACGCTGCGCGAGTTGGGGCGGATCAAGGACGCACTGCGGGCGGCGGACGCTCTGAGCGGAGCGTCGAATCATGCGGTCACCAAGTCGCTGTACGGAGCCGACCCCGACGGCATCGAATTCGAGGTGTGCTGGTTGGTGCCGGATGCCGCGATCGAACAGGAGTTGCGAGGTATGACCGCGCCGACCATGCCGCTCGATCTCGCGGCGGAGATCACCCGATATGGTGCGGATACGCCCGGCGGCCAGCGTACGGATCATGCGGTCTGGCAGCGCTTCCTCGCGGGCGAGACTGCCGACTAGCCCGCGCTTAGAACGGGGAACGCATGGAGCGGATCGGCATAGAACATCTCAGCGTCTTCGGCCTGCCACGGATCGAATTCGTCGACCCGGCAGCGGATCTGGGTGTCCAGAACATATTCTCGCGACGGCTCTGGCCGCCGTCGGACGTCCCGACTTCCGGTTGCTGATCGATACGATGCATCTGATCCGATCCGGTGCCACCCCGAGCGACCTGGCCACCCTGGATCCGAATCTCATTGGCTACGTTCAGATCTGCGACGTTCCTCGCTATCCGACCATCCCGGATTACATGGCGGAATCGATGACGGAGCGGCTCGGACCGGGGGCCGGGGAGCTGCCGCTGTTCGAGATCCTCTCCGCGATTCCACCCAGCACCGTGGTCAGTCTGGAGGTTCCGCAACTGACCGAGGCGCGCAGCGGCGTCAGTCATTACGACCGGATCAGGCCGGCTGTCGAAGCAACTCGTGCGCTGTTGGGTCGACTGACAATCGGAGGGTGAGCGCCCCGCCGCGGGATTCGGGGGAAGGTCTTGACTCCAGATGATGCCTCGCGCACACTACCGAGTAGCAACCGGACAGTACAGTCCGGATTGTCGGATCGCACAGCCGCCACCATGGCCGTCGCACCCTCAACGGATTTCCGCAGCCGATCGACGGACCACCAGCCCGCGGCCGACCTGGCATCGACTATCGATCCACACGAAAGGCAACCCTCATAGCCGAGGGCCACCATGACATCATCGTTGCTTCCCCTGGTTCGGCGTTCCCTGGTGACGGCCGCGGCCACAGCACTGCTGTTGCCGACCGGAATCCTTGCCGCGCAACCGCAGTCGGATATAACCGGCAGCGTTCGAGAAATCTCCGGCCGCACCGATATCGCGGTCGCCCGCGCCGAGTGCGGCCCCGGTTCCGAGCCGGAATCCGAACACCAGGGCGACGTCCCCGCCGCCGACCGGAATGACGGCCGCAGCACCCGCGGCTACCGCTGCAATATGTCGCAGGTCGGCAATTACCCGGGACGCGGCGGGGGTATCTCCTCGGCCAGCTTCGAACATTGCGTCTACGTCGGCACCTTCTTCCCGGGCAACCTGCTGGGGCCCGAACAAGGTGTGCAGGTGCTCGACGTCTCCGATCCCGCCGCGCCGGTGCTCACCGCAACGTTGAACGAACCGGCAATGCTGGCGGGCACCTGGGAAAGCTTGAAGGTCAACGAGACTCGCAAACTGCTCGTCGGCACGGGCGCACCCGTCATAACCGGTGCGGGCCTGCTGTCGGTCTACGACATCTCCGATTGCGCACACCCCCGTCTGCTCAACCCGGGCACCGGAACCAGTCTGAACATGCCACTGCCGATCACCTCACATGAGGGTGGCTTCTCCCCCGACGGCAACACCTACTGGAGCTCGGGCGTCGCCCCGGGCCTGGTCAGCGCGGTCGATCTCACCGATCCGGCCAATCCGCGCGTTATCTGGCAGAACCTGCCCGGATTATCCATGCACGGCTTCGGATTCAGTCCCGACGGGAACACCATGTATCTCGCCAATAACTTCGGCGGACTCATGATCCTCGATATCAGCGCTGTCCAGCGCCGCGATACCGATCCGCAGGTGCGCCAACTGGCCAACATCTCCTGGACCGACGGTTGGGCCACCCAGCACAACATCCCGGTCACATATCGAGGCACACCGTATGTCTTCGCCACCAACGAGGCCGGATCCGGCGGCGTAATGCTGTTCGACGTCTCCGACGCGACGAATCCACGCCTGCGCAACACCATCAAACTCGAGATCGATCTACCCCAGAACGAGGACATCGCAATGGCTTCCGCCGCGGGCGGTTCGCTGTTCGCCTACGACGCGCACTACTGTGCCGCGGATCGGCCCGTCGATCCCACCGCACTGGCCTGCAGCTGGACCTCCTCCGGCATCCGCGTATTCGACGTGCGCGACCCGCTCGCCATCCGCGAGATCGCCTACTACAACCCGCCCGCGCGCACCGGACACAACACCGAGCTGACGAACTCGCCGCATGCACTCGCCTCGATCATCGGGCCGCCGCTGCTCGCGTCGCCGACAGTGGTCCAGACCATATTGCAGGGCCAGTTCGATATGTCCGAGGCCGCCAGTCCGCGCACCGGCATGCTGGCTTTCGGCGATCTGTCCTCGGACTGGTGCTTCTCGGCACCTGAATGGCGTGGCAATCAACTGTGGACCACCTGCGCCGACAGCGGATTCCTGGCGTTGCGACTGGATTCGAGCATCTACACCCCGCCGGCCGATCAGCACTCGACCATGGGCTCATGACCCGGCGAACCTGGATCAGCAGTGCCGCACTCGTCAGCCTGGCCGTACTGCTGCTCGCTGTCGGTGCGGCCATCCGACCGGTGCTGATAACCGATGGCAAGGCCGCGCCGCCCGTGCTGAGCAGTACCGAAATCGGCTTCACACAGGATATGGTCGCCCACCACAGCCAGGCACTGCTCATGACGCAGCGGCTCGACTCGGGAGTCGACGGGACGGTACGGGCACTGGCACAACAGATTTCGGACACCCAGCGCACCGAGATCGGAATGTTGCTCGGCTGGCTACGAATGGCCCGCGTGGTCACGATCAATCCGCACCCGATGGCTTGGATGCACACCGACCAACCGAATCTCATGCAACACCAGCACGCGACACCGACCAGCACCGCCGACCACATGCCCGGTATGGCGACCCAGGCCGAACTCGATGCGCTGGCCGCGGCGCGCGGCGCTGACGCGGAAGCGCTGTTCCTGCGACTCATGCAGCGCCACCATGTCGGCGGCATCCAGATGGCCCAAGCCGCCGATCGCCAATTGTCCAGCGGCATAGTCGAACAGGCGGCCCGCGACATGATCGACACCCAGAGCCGCGAAGTCGGCCTGATGATGCTGCTGACGCAGCGCAGCACCCCGAGCTGACCCACCGCCGACAACGCAAATCATATTTCCGAATTCGGAGAATTAGGTAACGCGATCGGCGCTCTTCGTAGTAAGCAGCCGCAATGTTCGCGCGGAGACGTCCCTCGACAGTGACGTGGTTCCGGGTGTGTCGATGATCGTGGTGCGGGCAAGTCGAGGCAGCGGCCAGTCGACATCGATTCGATCGACCTGCACCGCCATGAGCTTGCCGAGGTCGAAGCTCAGACCACCCTCGGCTCGCTGTATCGGTACATACTCCGACCGGCCGCCCGCGAGCCGGGCGATGACCGTCGGGGTGGCACCGTGCCGGTACCAGGTCACGACGCGGGTGCACTCGGTGGCGTCGGTCGGGGCGATATCTTGGCCGACCAGCGCGTTGAGCAACGTCGACTTTCCGGCCTTGACGGCACCGGCCAATGCGATGCGCAGCGGTTCGTGCAGCCGTCGCGCGCCCTCCTCGAGCAGACCGGTAGCGGACCGGTTGCCGAAGTAGACGCGATGGGCTTCCTCGATGATTCTGTCGACCCTCGTGATCGGCGCCGCGGTGTTCATATCGACACCCGGGTAACCCCGCTCCGGCTGCCGCGAAGCGTCGCCCAGCATGGTTTCACCCATACCGAACATCATCGCGCCACTGCGGCCGCGGTGCCTGCCCAACGCTTCTTTCTCTGCGCTGACCATTGCCGATGGCCCGGGCACAACCCGAGGTCTGAGGGTTTCCAACCCGGGGGAGGATGATCTTCCGCGCCCTCTACGAGGAGAGTTGGTGGTGTTCATGTGTGGGAAGCCTTCGACGGACGAGGCGTCCCTGAAGCACTCAATTGAAGGAACCATCATGAAGAGCACGAAAATTCGCGCAGCCGTAGCGACGGCAGCGCTCGCACCGATGATTGCCCTCGGCTCAGGCGTTGCGACCGCCGATCCCGCGCCGGCCGCTCCTCCGGCGCCGGTCCAAGTGGCGCCCGCTTCAGAACAACTCCCCCAGGCGGCCGATCCCGCCTTCCTGTGGTGGAACCCGTTCCTGTGGTGGGTCTGCTTCGTTCCGCCGATCTTCCCCTTCGGAACGGGCATCTGCCTGGTATGACCTACTCGACGACGGAATAGTTGCAGCTCGAGCGATTGGATAGGACATGTTCAGGAAGTTCGCGAGAGCTGCGGCTGTGCTCGCAGCATGCGCAGCGCTGGCCGGGGTGCAAGTAGGCACTGCGCATGCCGCAGGCCCGTCGGTACTGGGCGGCGGTTCCGGCATTGTCGTCAACGACCAGGGCGTTTGCACGCTCACCACGATCGGGCACGATGCCGCGGGTCGGCTGGTCGGGATCACCGCAGGTCACTGCAATGATGCGGGTAACACGGTGACCGCCGAGGCCAACCGTGACGCCGGCGTCGTCGGCACCTTCGCCTACTCGAACCGCGACATGGACTACGCCGTCATCGCTTTCGATGCGGACAAGGTAGTACCAGTGAATCGCGTTGGTAATACGACGATTACCGGATTGGGCGGTCCGGCGCAGTTCCCGGACGTCGCGTGCAAGGAGGGCTATACCACGGGCCAGACCTGTGGACTGGCCTACGGAGATCTGGACCAGACCAACACTTGGACCTGGACGCAGATATGTGTCCTTCCCGGTGACTCCGGCGCGCCGGTCGTGGTCGGAACAACGCTCGTCGGCATGGTGAACGGATACCTGCGGGTGCCATGCCTGGGACCGGAGCTCGGCGCGAACATCGCCACCATCATCGACGACATCAACGCGCGCGGTGGCATCGGATCGGGTTTCCATCCGATTTAGCCGCCGAAGGGCTACCGTCCGTGGTGATTGACGATCACGCCGCTCTCGAGCGCGCGTTCAACCAGAAACATGCGTTTTTTGTTCTGCGGGAAGGATTCGACGTCGAATATTTTGAACAGCGCCCGCATGTGGGTCTTCACCGTAGCCACGCTCAGGCATAGGTCGTGTGCAATCTGCCAGTTCGATGCAGGGTAGGTGAATCCGGTCCGAGCGTCATACGGGCGACACAGTGCCTCGAGAATCAGATATTGAGCGTCGGTCAGCGCACTCCTGGTCGGCAGGGTGCCGTGGGCAATCGTTACTTCATCTTCGGATGAGTGGTCGTCTGTGAAGATGAAAACCGATTTTCCGAAGCGAATGGTATCGCCGGACTCGAGTTTGCGACACCCGTCGACGCGCTCGCCGTTGACGAAGGTCCCATTTGTGGACAGCCCGTTATCGATGACAACCCAGTAGTCGCTCACCCGCTCGATAATGGCGTGCAGGCGCGAGACCGTAGCGTCGGCGGTCACGGTTATGTCGGCGGCCTCCGACCGCCCGATTGTCATGCTGTGCATGTCGCCATCGAGCGGAATCTCGCGCCAATTTCCATAGCCGATCCGGTGGGAGAGAGTGCCACCAACGGCTGACTGTTGCCACGCACCATCGCCTGCGTCTGGATAGGGTCCGTGACGCAGCGCCTGTGGTCCGTATGGCGTGGCCATGATGCGTCGTTCCCAATCCGAGGTACGTCATGAACTGCGGGCACCGCTTTGTATGCTCAGAATGCGCCTTTCCGCCAGTGATTTGTGCCAATTCAACTAACTTGATGCAAAGGGTGGGGGTCCGGTCGTTCCCGGGGTCTGATTCTGCGGGTATTCCAGACCATGGTGCGGTTACCGAATATCGGGTTGATCGTTCGGTCGCGACTATGCCCCCAGGACACCGTGGCAGATCGCTCAGTCGCCGCTATTGCGGATCCGGGGCGGGCAGCGGCCAGCGATCCACCGTATGCAGGGTCGAACCGGCTTGGCGCGCATAGTATTCGGCGTGTAGGGCCTGGGGGTGTAGGCGGCGGGCGGCGGCCAGCCAGCCGCCTGCCTGGCGGAGTACTTCGGTACGGGTGAGCGGGGGGTCGTCACCCAGCAGCAGACCACCGTGTTCAGGGGCGAGAACCACCGCCGATCCGAGGTGCTGCAGGCAGCGGCCGGTACCGAGATCGTCATCGAGCTCGCGGTAGGCGGTTAGTGCGCGTTGCCATTGCCGAAGGGCACGGCGGGGTTCACCGCGGGTCCACCAGAGGACGCCGAGCGTTTCGCGCGTCTGGGCACGGCCGTCGGGGTCGCGGCCGTCGCGGGTCAGCGATTCGGCCAATTCCAGGCGGTCTTGGGCGGCGTCCAGTCGACCTTGATGCAAGTGGACGACGGCCAGGTTGATCAGCGTGCAGACCACTCCGGCCAGATCGGTTCGCGGCAGCAACCACCAGGCAGCTTCCAGTTGTTCGGCCGACTCGGACAGCACCGGCGGACTCGGCGGCTCGGCGTCGAGTCGATGCAGCGCGGAGTAGTGCGACCAGCGCGCGGACAGACTGCTGGATAGGGCACGTGGCCGATATTTCGGCGGACGTCGACGCAGCCGGCCGGCCCGGAGCGCGGTCAGCTCACCACGCAGCGGGAAATCGCCGGGATCGGTGAGGTCACCCAGCGCTCGCGCTACGCCGTTGGCATTCTCGGGCAGGCCCTTGCGGGCATACCAGACGTCGAGGGCGTCCGCGATTCTGGCGAGTTCGTGTACCGCCGCCGTCGGTAACCGCGTTGCCGGAGTCGGGAAGAGTGCGCGCAGATATTCTTCTTCCGCTTCGAACCAGCGTCGCGCACCCTTGGCAAAACGAACCGTTTCCAAGGCGACGGCCCAGCGGTTGGCCCGGTCCGCGTAGTGGTGCAGCAGTGCGGGCAACGCCGCCTGCCAGTGTGGTCCGCGAATGACCTCCGCGGTGGGCGGCAGCCGCGGAGCTTCGCGCAGGCAATATCGGTCGGCGCGGAGGTAGCCGATGATCCCGCGCATTTCGAGGTCCGCCAGCACCAGGGTCGCGGTGCGCCCGTCGGGTGCGGAATCCGCAGGCAACCGCGTCGGCGCTTCGAGGACGGCCGACAGCACCGCGAGCAGAGCGGCCGTCTCGAATTCCTGAACCGGCAGGTCCCGCAGTGCCGCGAGGATGGGCTCGTGATCGAGTTCGGAAAGCTGTCGCGGCGGATCGGGACGGTTTCTGGCGGCGACACGTACCGGCTCGCCGGGCTCGACCAGTTCGGCGATCAGGGCGAGTTCCCTTTCGGTGCGCGCTGTTTCGCGAAACCTGTCGATGCGTCGGTAGGCCACATACGTGCCCGCACCGAGCACGGCGACGATGGCGAGCCCACGCAGCAACCCGCCGATCACCTTGACGACATCGTTGTCGCCGAGTGAGTTGACCACGATATTGCGACCGAGTTCGAGTACCAGCGCCCACGCGACGACCTCCGCGGTGCCGAGAACCCCCTCCCAGATCGACGAGCGCGGCGTGATCTGCTGCGGCGCTTCGTATCCGCGTGGCGCCGTCACGACCGCGTCCCGGCGGTCAATCCCGGTACCAGCCAGCGCCGCCAAGTGGCAAGCAACAGCAGCACGGGCAGCACGGCCGACAGCAGCGACCCGGCCGCGAGTTCCGCGGCGTTCTCGTTGAATTGCCGTGCCTCGCCCCACAACAGCAACGACCAGGGGCTGGCACCCGCGCCGTTCATCATCAGCCCGATGAAGAAGTCGTTCCATACCTGGATGAATTCCAGTACCGCGACCGCGACCACGGCGGGACCCGCCGATGTCAGCAGCCGCCGCGTAACGGTGCCCGGACTGGCCAGCCCGTGCAGCGCCGCCTCGGCCGGACTGTCCGGCGGGGCCAGCATCGCACCGCGCAGGATCAGGATCGCGATCGGCAATCCGGCGGCGGCGTGCACGAAGATCAACGGGATCCTGGTGCCGGACAGGTTGAACGTGTCGATGAACGCATCGAGGGAACCGAGGTAGCTCTGCGCAGGTAGCACCGAAAGGACGACCAGGGACACCACCGCGATCCGCGAGACCACACCCTGCTGGCGCCCGGCGGCCAGGCGATGCGCCACCGGTAGAGCGGCCGCCACCACGACGATAGTCGCCAACCCGGCCACCAGTAACGTCGTCTGCCATGCCGCACGGAAGGATTCGTCGCGCCACATGCCGGTGAGAGCGGAGAGTCCGAATCCCTTGGGGCCGTTCAGACAAACGACAATCAGAACCAGGATCGGCACCAACGCCAACAGCGACACCACGCCGATCCCGATCGCGCGCACCGGACCGATGCGGCGGCTGGCATCCACCGGCGGCGAAACCGCCGTGTGGGTCCGGCCGCCGCGCTGTCCGCGCACACCGGTCCGGGGCAGCCAGGCCACGAAACCGACCAGGACCGCCAACGGCAGCGCGTATGCCGCGGCGACGCCCGCGCTGGGATCGCCGTCGGTGGCCAGCCGCCACCACTGCACCGTCGCACTGTCGAGCTGATACTGCATCGAACCGGGTACGCCGATCAGCACCACATCGAACACCCTGGCCGCCGCCACCCCGACGACCAATCCGAGAATCAGCAGGATCGGGCGCACCAACTCCAGCAGTCGCAGCAGCGGGAAACGCTTACCCTGCCCGTGCAGATAGCCCGACCGCACCGGGTCTGCCTCGATGGCCCGGATATCGGCGCGCAACAACCCGGTCAGAAAGCCGAGCCAGGTCCACAGAAACGCCGAACCGAGCATCAGCGCGAACCAGATCCGGTACCCGCCAACGCTTTCGATGCCGAACCAGGCGGCGAGATGTTGGAAGATTATCCGGAAGGCGACACCGGAGACGAACGCCGAGATACCGAACGGCACGATCAGCGGTGCCCACAATCTGCGCGAATCCCGTGACAGCCAGGCGATGCCGACGGCGACGAGCAGTAGGACCAGACCGAAGACGACCCACAGCATGGTCAGCAGGTACGCCCATCGTCCGTCGCCGGCCAGGGCGTCGGCGAGCAGCCAGAGTCCCAGCGCGGTGAGCACGGCGCAAGCCGCGAGCACCGACAGGCGCGCCCTGCTCAACGATCCTCGCCTGCGGATCAGAGTGAAGGCGACCGCGCCACAGGCAATGAGCATGCAGGACAACACGATTCGTGGACGCGCGGGCACCGCGATCGCCACCGTCCACACCGCGGGCGCCACCAGCAACACCGCGATCAACCCGACCGCGAGTAGACCCGCCCAACCGAGCCAGCGGTGCGGCCGCCCACCCGGTATCAGTGGGCCGCGCATCCGGCGCGTCGCGAGCTCGATGCGCAATCCGTTGGCACGGAAGTCGGCGACACCCGTCATCGGCGGCTCCGCTCGAATCCGTCCAACGCGGCGATCGCGCGATCGATCGCCGCATCCGGCCGCTCGGCGGCACCGTCACCGATCGCGACGAGAAAGTCGGTCAGAATGCGCCACAAACCATTACGGCCGCCCACCGCTCCCAGCTGATCGGACAGATCGAATGCGCTCCACGGGCTCTGCGCACGCGCGATCGGATCCAGCAACGCCGAATAGCGCACGGTAGTCCGAATATTCGGGGCGATGAAGCCGCCGTCGCCCTGAATCCACGGCAGCGGTGCCTCCGGCGCGGCCAGCGCCGTCACCACCTCGTCGGCGTGCGAGCCGGCATATCTGGTCACCACCATGACATCGCCGCCGACAATCCGCGGCCGTTCACCACCGAGGCCGGTGACCGGGAACGGTGCGATACCGACCACCTCCTCGGATCGGCGCCCGGAGACCCGAAGGCTGTCACGGACAACGGGTTCGGCGAAATCGGGTGCGATCACCATGGCGGCGCGACGGTGCTCGAACACCTCTCGAATCGCGTCCGGGAACTGACGGGTCAACGCCACGGCGACACCTCCCGCGATGGCGTGCGGTCGACCCCACAGCCGCGCGAGATTCGCGAACGTTTCGCGCACGGCAGGCCGGTCCCAGACACGATCCTGCGAAGTTGTCGTCAAATCGTCGTAGGTGCGCGCAGATTCGGCGCGCAGCACATTCTCGAAGACATCGGTCAGTACCCAGCCGTCCGCGGCGGCGAGCGCGAGCAACCGCATCGGCGTGCCCGCGAGCACCTCGATCCGGTCGACCCAGTCCGCGATCGTCCAATCGGCGGGGTCGCCGAGGTGATACTTGTCGACGGTCTGCCGGTCGTACCAGACCATCGACTTATCGGCGGCCTTGAACGGCACTCCATACGGTTTTCCGTTGTGGTACAACAGCTGTCGCCACAACTCGGGATACCGCGCCCCTTGGTCGTCGGTCCACAGCGCATCGGGGACCGGCCGAAGCTTACCGTCGTCGACAAGCGCGCGAACCTGACCGGCCTGCGGCAGCAGCACGATATCCGGCGCCGACTTCCCGCCCGCACTGAACGCAGTACCGACCTCGTCGCCCATCGGAATCACATCCACCGATCGCGCGAACGGCATCGGCGCCAACACCTTCCGGAAGGCCGCCAGCTCCGCGCCACTCCACGAGACCCCGATCCGAATCGACGCCGAGTCGCCCCACAACAGCTGCGGCGCACACGCGGCCAGCGGCAGCACCCAACCCGCTTGCAGCAAAGCTCTTCTGGTCCCCATGCTCCCCCAACAGAGCGGAAACGGTGTCGCCGAGGATTATTGCATCACCCCCCTAGTCGGGAAGGAGCTTTCCCAAGGGACCCAGGTCGATGTTGAGATCTTCTGGGGTGAGGCCGAAATGGTCGCGCAGCTCGTCCATGCGTTGTTCGAGCAGCATAAGGGTGGTGCCGATGCGTTCGATCTGGGTCTCGGTCAGATCGCCGTCGTCCACGCGCCGCAGAGCCTGCCGTTCCATCAGCTGCCGCAGCAGCTCCACCAGTGTGAGCACGAGCGTGACCAGACCGCGCTCGACGGATTCGGGGTTGGTATCGATACGCGGTGGAATGCCGCCTATTTCAGTCATCTCGGGGCGGTTCCAGTTCAGGGTGTGCCGTCGCGGACTCGACCGAGGAGACAGACAAGCTACTGATGGATGAGATGAGGGCTCGCAGCGAGATCGCGACCAGGTCGACGTCCGCGATGGCCAGTCTGATATCGCCGGAGATGATTACCCCGCCGGCCAGCACTCGGTCCAACAGGTCGACGAGTGCGACCCGGCGCTCGCCGTCGACGCTCTGGTCGGTCGGTCTCATATCGGCTCCTGGTCCACACCGGCGAACGAATAGGGCGGCCACGGACCGGTGATTTCGAGCCGGATGCCGGGAAATTCCTTGCCGAGTTCGTCGACGGTCGCGGCGAAGTCACCGCCGTCGTCGTCATCGACCAGATAGGTGCCGTTGAGCACCATCCAGTCGCGGCGTCCGCTCAGCACCGGATCCGTCGCCGCTTGGCGATGTCCCGCCACGGAGTGTCGAACCAAGCGCGCATGGATCTCCCCGGCCTGCTCTGCCGCGTCGCGCTCCACAGTTGCCTGTGCGGACAGTTCCGCGCGGCGACGGGCCAGATAGGCTGTGCCCCTGCCCTTTTCGGTCCCTGTGCTCGCGGCCTCGGCATCGGCCACGGCGGCGGTGAGGGCTGCGCGGTCGGTATAGGCTTTCACGCCCCACTCGGTGCGTCCGGTCACCAAGGTCAGCGCCGCGATGAAGTCCGCACGCCGCGCATCGAGCAGCTCGCGCACCCGCTCGTCGTCGAGAAAGACAGTGGCCAGACGCAGCGGAACGGTCGGGCCGCGGCGCACCAAGGTCGACACGACGGCGTCGTGTGCCCGAGCCGTCGCCGCCAGCCAGTCCAGATCCTCGAAGTTCTGCCGTAGTGGTTGGTCCCCGAATACCGCGAGCGGCACCGATCCGACGAACGCCGCCAGCGCATCCGACACCACCGTGCGTACCACCTCGCCCGCCACGCCCGTGGTCGAGCCGGCTCCCGCCGCGGCGTCCGTTGCGCGCGTCACCGCGTACAGCCAGACGCCGACCTCGTCAGTCACGCCGCCTCGATTCCTTGGGTTCACGGCGGCGTTCGATAGATTGCGGGACCTCGCGTGCGGCTTCTAGTTCGGCGATCCGGTCACGCAGTTCCCGGTTCTCCAGTTCGAGGTCGTGATCCTGCCGCTCGAGTGTGCGGGCCTTGCTGTTGAGCCAGGGATCGGTCTCCCACCAGTCGATGCCCACCGCCTTGGCCGTCTCCAACGACGCGATGACCAGTCGCAGCTTGATCGTGAGCAGTTCGATGTCGAGCAGATTCACCTGAATGTCGCCAGCGATCACCAAGCCCTTGTCGAGCACCCGTTCGAGGATGTCGGCGAGATTCGTCGACTGATGTCCGCCTCCGAACGGCTGCGGTGCGGACGATTCGCCTCCTGGGACCACCGTCATCGTCGATCTCTTCGGCCGATATCGGTGCTGCCGCGCGTGTAGCGTCTGGTTCTGCGGTAGGCCAGCAGATTTCCGTCCAAATCGAGCTCGAGCTCGTAGAGCGCCAACATGTCCCCCGATGACGGGATACGGCGATCCTCGAGGACCTCCATCTCGACCAGCCATCCGTCCTCGATCGGCTCCATGGAGGTGACTCCCTCCACATGCTTCGAGGTCAGTTCCACGAGGATCTCGATCGCCGCGGCCGAGGCCTGCGCCGCGGTGATGGGGGGCGGTTCGTCCGGCGCCGCGTCGACATCCTCGGGGTTTTCCGGAGTGGTCATGCGTGCCACGCGAATCACTCCTTCCGTTTGGTCGCCGTCGCGTCGTCCGAGGACGGGAGTGTGCGATCGAGGACGGCTTGCTGCGCTTGTTTCCGCTCTTCTTCGGACAGGCGACCGGCCGCGGCGGCCTCATCGATCTCCTCGAGTTCGCGCCGCACTGCCGCGGGACTTTGTAGCTGCTGCTCTACCTGGTCCTGGATCAGTTCGCCCAGCCAGATCACGCCGCGCACCGGTGCGAGCGGCAACGACAAGATCGCTGAGACCAGACCCATGGTTCAGCTCTCGGGTGCCTGCTTGGTCACGAAATCGTAGGCTGCCATCGGTCCGAGCAGGGTCAGTTCGACCCGGTCGTCCCAGTCCCTGGCGAGCCGGCGCAACACATCCTCCAGATCGCCTTGCCGACTCGTGTCGACCAGAACCGCGACGTGCACGGCGTCCTCCTCGTGGGTGGGCTGGCGCTGGTTGACGAGCGGGTCGAATTCCTCGAGTTCGGAAATCACCCTGCGGGTGTCCTCGGCGCGTTTGGCTTCGATCGCCTGATTGATCATTTCGCCCAGTGCAATCCGGGCATCGCGGGTGGCGTCTTCGGGTTTGTCGTGGATCTCCTCGCGTAGCCGGGCGACTTCGGCGTTCTCGTCGATGAGTTCACGCAGCACGGCATTCTCGACGTAGCGTCCCTTGATCACGAACTGCGCACGACCCTCCAGTTCCGCCAGCGCGGCACGGAACTCGTCCTCGTGTTCCCCGAGCAGCTCGTTCTCCACCGCCTCCGCATCGGTCATCACCGCGCCGAAGCGCAGCGGCAGCACCGGAACGACGGCCGCCGACTCGTCCAGTAACTTGGCGTGCGCGGCGAGGTCATCGGGATCGCCGAGCCGGCGATCGGTGGCGACGTCACTGACCAGGGCGGCGATCTCGCCGTGTCGCACCACTGCGACATCGCCGGGGGGATCGCCGACACCACTGGCATGCGGCTGCGGCTCCACATCCGCGGGGACGATTCCGTAGACGTATAGGGCGTGGTCGGTAGCCATTATTCCTCCCTGCGCCGCGAAGACCGGGGTGCTGTTTGGCGCTTGTCCTCGACGTCGTCGAGGAAGCCCTTGACCTTCTCGCCCGCCGCTTCGAGCGCACCCTTGGTCTTGTGCTTGCTCGCGCCCTCGGTAACGTCGCCGACGATATCGGTCAAGCCCTTGGGTTCACTGGTGGAAATTTCGAGTCGGTTGACGGCCTCGGCAAAGCGCAGATACGTGTCGACGCTGGCAACGACGACGCGGGCGTCGACGGTCACCAGTTCGATGCCGACCAACGAAACACGCGCGAACGCGTCGATGACCAGCCCTTTGTCCAGAATCGTGTCCACAACGTCGGCAAGGCTGGAGGAATTCGGGCGCGCCATCGTGCCGGCTCCACCACCGCCACCGCCTGCGGGTTCGATCGTCATGTTCGTGCTCTCCTCTCGCTCGACCGGCGAGCTGCCGTGGTGCGGCGCTGCGAGCCCGATCGACGACGGGGCGGCGCGGGCGCGGTCTGCTCGTCCTCGTCTTGCTCGTCCTCGTCGTACTCGTCGGACTCGTCTTTCCGTTCCTTTTCGTCTCGATCTTCGTTGTCCGCGGTTTCGGCCTCGGCGCTCTCGTCCTCTTGCTCGCGCCGCGCGGTCTCGTCGTCCTTGACGACCTTGCTGTCGTGGATCTCGCCGTGCCAGCCCATGACGTCGTCGGGATGCAGCACAGCCTCGGTCATTACGTGCCGCTCGAATTGCTTCAGTTCCAGGCGGCATCGGCGACCGGCCGCGCGCCACAGGTTGGCTGTCTTCTCGAAGACGCCGTGGGGTCGGTACTCGAGCACCACGATGATGCGGGTGAGATCCGGCGTGATCTCGTGGAAGCTCACCGCCCCGTCGATGTAGCCCTTGGCGCCTGAGGAACGCCAGACAATTCGCTCGAAGGGCACCTGCTCGAGGATCGTGGATTTCCAAGTCCGCCTGGACCAGAACACCTTGCCGGTCCAGGTGAGTTTCTCGTCGGCGACCTGCTCGACCTGCTCGACCTTCTTGGTGAACTTCGGAAAGTCCGCGAACTGGGTCCACTGGTCGTAGGCAAGGTCGATCGGGACGCCGAGATCGAGCTGCTCGACGATATTGGTCGCTTTGCGCTCCTTGCCACCCCCATTGCCTTTGCCGCCGGTCATGGACTCCTTGACCGATTCGAAGTTGTCGCGAACGGAGTGCTTCACCTTCTCCATGCCCGCACTCATCGTCGCTCGCAGCGGCGAGGCGCCTTGGCTGAGTTTTTCCACTCCCGTTATCGCCGAAAGCAGATTTCCCCCACCGTCTTCCGCGTATTGATTAAGCCGGTCGGCGGTCTTCGATACCGTGCCCGAGAGCCCGGAGACCGCGCGTTCAGCCAGGGTTGCGGTGAGATTCTGCACCGATTGCTGCAAGGCGCTGGTCGGGACGGCTTTTTGGGTTTTCCGCTGGATGGTCGATCCCGCACGGGTGGCGGCTTTAGTAGCCCGCCCCGTGGAGTCGGCGGCCTTCTTGCCGACTCCGGTTGTCGCATCACGCAGTGTTCTGGCCGCCATCGGCCTCATCTCCTCGTGCGTCGCACGGGCGCTTCGTCGGATTCGTCGGTATCGACGCGACTACGGCGTCGGCGGGCCGAGGGCGCCTTACGCTCGGCGGAGCGGGGCGCACGGTCCGAGGTCCGAGAGCCCGTCCCACGGGCGGCGGTCCGCGTCCGTCGTGCCCGGGGCCGCGCGCTGGTCTGCTCGGAGTCCTCGTCGTACTCGTCTCGGGTTCGGCCGGAATCGTCCTCGTCGTAGGCGTCCTCGTCGTCTTCGTCCTCGGCGGGTTCTTCCTCAGCCGATTCGCCCTCGGGCCGTTCGTCCTCGGGCCGTTCGTCCTCGGCCAATTCGTCCTCGGGCCGTTCTTCCTCGTCTGAATCCGGCTCCTGCGACTCGCCTCGATCCTCCTGCGAGTCGGGTATCGCACGCTGCTGCAACCGGTCGTTGAGCGCGTCGATGCGGTTGCTGGCCGCGGTGACCGCGGCGGAGCGCACAGCGCCCAGCAACTCACCCTTGACGGTATCGGTGATCTGGGTCAGCTCCTGCGACGATTTGAGCAACGATGTCCCCCGCTCGAGCAATTCCCCAGTCATTCCCGTCGACCCCCTCGACATCGCCGCACCCGCCAGCGCCAACGCGAACCGCATCTTGCGCGTGCGCCCCAGCAGGTACCCGACGCCCACCCCTATCGCAATTCTTGCTCCACCTTGCACGGCTCACTCCTTGCTCGCCTCGACATCCGAACGCATCAGCGAAGCCGGGACGTCCGACATACGACGCCCAGAGTGGGATAGATCGGACGCAAAACATTCGGCAACTTCAGCGTATTCCTGGTTACCGGATAGGTCCATGGGTGCGGCCCGCGAAGAGCGGTCGGACTTCGCGGTTCAGGGGACGGCCGTGAACAGTTCGTAGCTGTGGCCATCGGGGTCGCGAACATATACCCCGCGCCCTCCGGCGAGGTGGTTGATATCCCGGTCCCAGCCGTTCTCGGGACCGGAACCGTAATCGACAGCAGGCCAATTCGACAATCGGTGCAGCACTGCGTCGAAGGTTTCGTCATCGACGAGGAACGCGTAGTGCCCTGGTTCGACACTGCCACGGTCGTCGAAGTCGAGAGTCAGATCGTCGTTGACGGTTACCGGCACGAACGGTCCGTTCGGAGCCGACACCGACCGACCCATCAATTCGGCGAAGAACGTGGCCGAGGTCTGCTTGTCGGTCGCGGGCACGATTGTGTGGTTGAGAACGATTGGCATTGCGACCTCCTGTGTTCGACCCGACCCGAGCCAATTTGTATGCGATACGCACATAAATATACGTGTGCATCGCATACAATGTCGAGGGTGAATGTCAGTGCTGCGCGAAATCATGAGACCGCCGAAGGTGGGCCGGCGCTGTTCCGGCTGGTCCGCTTCTGGTCACGGCGCTGGGTCAACCAGGCGCGCACAGATACCGCGGCAGCCCAGGACGAGGACATGCGCCAGGTCCAGCACATCCAGGTCGTCGAAGCCGTCACGGCCGGGCTGCGGACTTCCGACGAAGCCACCGTCTCGACAGTCGCCGATCAACTCGGCCTGGACCACTCCGGCGCCAGCCGCATGGTCCGCGACGCCGTCGCGGCGGGCTACCTCACCCGCGTCGACTCCGCCCACGACCGGCGACGAGTGGTCCTGGAACTCACCGACAACGGTCGAGACCTGCTCACCGCATCCCGCGACTGGCAACGCCGATGCTTCGACCGACTGACCGCGTCCTGGCCCGACCGCGACCGCCACCAATTCGCCGCCTACCTGCAACGCCTCGCCGACGAGACCACCCGCAACGGCGCTGAGTAGCGTCGACCGGTATGGCTACACCCCAGCATCCGGTCGCGACGGCGGGTACGCGGAAGTTGGCCGCGGCCTGCCGTGCGGAGATTCCAGTGCTGACCCGGCGGTTGCTGGCGGCGATTTTCACCGATAACCCGGAGTGGACGGATTACACCTCGGTGCCGCGCAAGGAGTTACGAGAAGGCTGTCGACAATATCTGACCCGGATTTTGGATCTGCTCGGTGGGGCGGCTACCGATCCCGAACACGATGATGTGGCCGCGGCGATCGGTAGGCATCGCGCAGCGCAAGCGGTGCCGTTGGAGGCGATGTTGCGCACATTCCGGCTCGGCGGCGCGATCGTGTGGGAGGCCTTGCTGGACAAGGCCGATGCGATCGACGCCCGGGAAGTCCGCGAGGCCGGCACCGCGATGTGGACGGTGATCGATGGGTTGTCCTCGTCGTTGGTCACCTCCTATCGCAATGCCGAGCTCGAACAAGTGCGCCGCGACGAGCGCCGCAGGCATGCCCTGATCGAGGATCTGCTCGCCGGTCGCGCCCATGATGCGACCTTCGCCGCACGGGTGGCGCGCGAGCTGAACCTGCCCGTCCAGGGTGCGTATCTGGTGGTCGCGGTCCGCGGCGGCGAGGGGCGGCCGCTGCGCACGGGCACCGAAGCCGCGTTGGGCGCGTTGGGGATTCGGTCGGTATGGCATGACCGGGTGGATGCCACGATCGGGCTCGTTTCACTAGCCCGTCACGACAGCGCGACCGTGCTGGCTCATCTTCGTCCCCAGATACGCGGACTGGCCGGTGTCTCGCCGGCTGTCGCGGGACTCGCGGATGTCGATACCGCGCATGCGCTCGCTCTCATAGCGATGCAGACAATGCCCAGGGAGGCAACGGGATTGGTCGCTCTCGACGAGCGTTATCCGGAAGCGCTGCTGGTCCGCTCGCCCGACCTGACCGAGCTGCTGGTCACCCGCACCCTCGGTCCGGTGCTGGCGCTGCCGGTCAAAGAGCGCGACTCACTGCTGCAGACCCTCGCGGTGTGGCTGGCGGAGAACTGCTCGGCGGCCAATGCCGCGCCGCGCCTGCATTGCCACCGCAATACCGTGATCAACCGGCTGCAACGTATCTCGACCCTGCTCGATCGTCCGCTCGAGGGGCAACGCTCCTACCTGGAGCTGTCACTCGCGCTCGCGGCACTCCAACTCGGCGAGCCACACTACCGATAGGCACCCGCGGAATTGGGCGCAGCGCCCATTTTCCAGACCGATTTCCTGGGCTTCGGAGTGATTGTTTGTGCGCAGGGTGGTGACGAGACTCGTCGATGATGACTCGCGCCATACCCGTGTCGAGTCGAAATCGTTCGAGACGAGGAGCACCACGAGTGCCGGACTTCGATCTTCTGGTAGTCGGCGGCGGCCCCGGCGGCTATGTGGCCGCCATCCGCGCGGCCCAGCACGGCTTGACAGTCGCCCTGGTGGAGAAGGAACGGCCGGGCGGGGTCTGCCTGAATTGGGGCTGCATTCCGACCAAGGCCATGTTGCGATCCGCGGAGGTTTTCCAGACTGTCAGCGCCGCAGCGGATTTCGGTGTCTACGCCGACAATGTGCGCTTCGACTTCCCGGCCGTGCGCCAGCGCAAGGACGGCATCGTCAAGGAACTCACCGACGGTGTCGCGGGATTGCTCGCGGCCAACGGCGTGACGGTCATCGAGGGCCATGCGCGCTTCATCGATCCCACCACCGTCGAGGTGCACCAGGTGGGTCCCTCCCCCATCGGCCCGGAAGGCCCGCGCTACGCCGCCGCTCCGACCACGCCGATCCGACAGGTCAGTGCGCGTGATGTGATCATCGCGACCGGCTCGGTGCCCGCTCGGCTGCCGATTCCGGGCGCTGATCTGCCGGGCGTGATCACTTCCGATGGCGCGTTCGGGTTGACCGAGGTGCCGAAGCGGCTCGTGATCATCGGCGGCAGCGCGGTCGGCGCAGAATGGGCCAGCCTGTTCGCCACCTTCGGCGCCGAGGTCACGATCGTCGAAATGCAGGACCGGCTCGTTCCCGCGGAAGACGCCGATATCGGGACCGCGCTGGGTCGCTCCTTCGGCAAGCGCGGCATTGCGGTGCTCACCGGTTCGACAGTGAAATCCATTGCACAAGAGTCGAATCGGACACTGCGAGTGTCCGTCGACGGCCAGCGGGCGCGCGAGCTCGATGCCGACGTGGTACTGGTCGGTGTCGGTCGGCGACCCAACACCGCCGACCTGGGCTTGGACATCGCCGCAATCGCCACCGACGACCGCGGATTCATCACCGTCGACGAGCAGCTGCGTACCGGTACCGCGCATGTGTACGCCATCGGCGACGTCACCGGTCGGGCGCTGCTCGCCCACGTGGCCTCCCACCAAGGCCTCACCGCCGCCGACGTGATCGCCGGACGTCAGGCGCATATCGATTACACGGTGATCCCCGCGGCCACCTTCACCCATCCGGAGATCGCCAGCGTCGGACTCACCGAAGCGGCCGCCCGCGCCGCCGGGCACGAGGTGATCACCGCGCGCTTCCCGTTCGCGGCCCTGGGCCGAGCCAAAACCTTCGGCGAGACCGAGGGGTTCGTGAAAATTGTCGCCGGGCAACAGCATCAAGAGGTTCTCGGAGTGCACATCATCGGCCCCTCGGCCAGCGACCTGATCACCGAAGGCGCACTGGCGATTTCGCTCGAGGCGACGCTCGACGAGCTGGCCGACACCATCCACGCCCACCCAACCCTCGGCGAGATCGGCATGGAGGCGGCGCTGGCCGGACTCGGACTGCCCGTACACATCGCGCCACGCAAACGCTGAGGAGCCACCGTGACCACGACCACCGCACCCCGGAAATTCACGTCGAAGGCCGCAGCCCGCAAGGCATTCGCCGGCACCGATCCCGACACCCTGCGCAGCTACTTCCGCGACATGCTGTTCGTGCGCCGCTTCGAAGAGCGCACCGCGCAGGGCTACACCCAGGCCAAGATCGGCGGCTACTGCCATCTCAACCTCGGCGAGGAAGCAACCGTCGTCGGACTCGCCGCGGCGATGCGCCCGACCGATTACCTGTTCACCAACTACCGCGAACACGGCTACGCGATCGCCAAAGGCATCGAACCCGGCCGGGTGATGGCCGAGCTGTACGGCCGATCCACCGGCACCTCCAAGGGCTGGGGCGGCTCGATGCATATGTTCGACACCGCGACCCGACTGCTCGGCGGTTACGGCATCGTGGGCGGTCAGTTGCCGCTGGCCGTCGGCGCCGCACTGGCCATCGACTATCGCGGGGGCGACGATGTGGTGGTCTGCCAAATGGGCGACGGCACAACGAATATCGGGGCATTCCACGAGTCGCTGAATATCGCGGCGCTGTGGCATCTGCCCGTGGTGTTCGTGGTGATCAACAACCAGACCGGCATGGGCACCACCGTCGAACAGTCCTCCGCCGAACCCGACCTCTACAAGCGGGCCAGCGCATACCGGATGCGGGGCGAACGAGTCGACGGGACCGATGTACTCGCGGTGCGGGATATCGCCATTGAACTGGTGGAAGCCGCTCGCCGGGAGGGAAAGCCGGCCCTGTTGGAAGCCGTCAGCCACCGACTCAAGGGGCATTCGGTGGTCGATCCCGCGAAATACCGTAGTGCCGAAGCGGTTTCGATCGCGCGCGAATCCGATCCGATCGCGCGGCTACAGCGGGAGCTGATCGCCGCCGGCTTCCTCGACGACGACACCGTTGCCGCTATCGAAGCCGAAGTGGGCGAAGGGGTCGACGCGGCCGTGGCATTCGCCGACACCAGCCCGCACCCCGAGCCGACGAGCCTGTTCGACTACACCTACGCCACCCCGGTGGCCGGTGAATCTCGACGGCTACCCGCCGATCCGCTGTTCTGAAAACACTTCCCGCGACCGCTGAGGACACCACCGTGCCTGTCATGACCTATCGCGAAGCGCTGCGCGAAACCCTGCGCGAGGAGATGCGTCGCGATGACGACGTCCTACTCATCGGGGAAGAGATCGGCGTCTTCGAGGGCTCCTACAAGATCACCGCCGGACTGCTCGCCGAATTCGGCGACAAGCGGGTCCGCGATACCCCGATCGCGGAAGAGGGATTCGTCGGCGCGGCCATCGGTGCGGCCATGCTCGGCCTGCGCCCCGTCGTGGAACTCATGACGATCAACTTCTCGCTGCTGGCCTTGGACCAGATCGTCAATCACGCGGCCAAGATCTACGGCATGTTCGGCGGACAGACCAGCGTCCCGCTGGTGATCCGCACGCCAGGTGGTGGCGGCCAGCAATTGGGCGCGACGCACTCGCAAAACATCGAGCTGTATTACGCGTTCGTGCCCGGCCTGAAGGTCGTCGCGCCGAGCACTCCGGCCGACGCTCGTGCGCTGCTGCGCGCCGCGATCGAGGACGACGACCCGGTGCTGTTCCTGGAAAACCTCGCCCTCTACAACACCAAAGGCGAAGTGCCCGAGGATCTTCCGCCCGCCCGAATTGGCAAGGCAGCGATCACACGTGCGGGCACCGACATCACACTCATCGGCTACTCGCGAATGGCGACGATCGCCACCCAGGTCGCCGAACGCCTTGCTGCCGAAGGGATCTCGGCCGAGGTCATCGACCTGCGCAGTCTGCGCCCCTTGGATCGCGACACCATTGTCAACTCGGTACGCAAGACCGGCTGCGCCGTGGTGGCCGAAGACGACTGGCTCACCTACGGCATCGGCGCGGAAATCGCCGCCTCCATCTCCGACGGCGCCTTCGACTACCTCGACGCCCCCGTTCGGCGAGTCGCCGCAGCGGAAGTGCCACTGCCCTACGCCAAAACCCTCGAGCAGATCGCGCTGCCGTCCGCCGAATCCCTGTACACCGCCGCCGCGGAGACACTCGCGGCCGTCGGCCGACGCCGCTGAGAGGACATCACATGCCCGACATCATCATGCCCCGCCTGTCCGACACCATGGAGGAAGGCGTCGTCGTCGCCTGGCTCAAGCAGGTCGGCGACAAGATCAGCCGCGGCGATATTCTCGCCGAAATCGAAACCGACAAAGCACTGATGGAACTCGAGGCCTACGAGGACGGCATCCTCGAACAGATTCTCTTCGAGCCGGGCTCACGGGTCCCGATCGGCAACACTATCGCGCTGATCGGCGACGGAACCGGGTCAGCGGCGGGCGGATCGAACTCTGCCGCCGAAAGCGGTGCGGCATCGAGTGATACGGCAAAGGACCGTGCGGCCAGTTTGCCAGCGCAATCGGAACGCACTGGTAGGCAAGATAATCCGATCGAAGCGGGCGGAACTGCGCCCGCCGTTTCGACGACAAGAGGGGTCGGAGCGCACAAGAAGTCCTCACCGCTGGCCCGCAAGATCGCCCGCGAACTCGACGTCGACCTCGCCACCGTAACCGGCACCGGGCCGGGCGGACGGATCACCCGCAACGATGTCGAATCCGCCCACCGCACCATCGCATCCACGCCTGACCTACCGTCAGCAGTCCAGCCCGCGGCATCCGCAACCGCCGCGGCTCCTCCCGCAGGCGACTACGACGAGATCCCGCTCAGCACCATCCAGCAGGTTTCGGCCAAACGGCTCACCGAAAGCAAACAGCAGGCCCCGCACATCTACCTGACCAGCGCAATCGACGTCACCGACCTGCTGGCCTTCCGCGCGGAGATCAACCGCACCCTCGAACAAGCAGGCAAAACCAAGGTCAGCGTCAACGACCTACTCGTCAAGGCGGTCGCCACCACACTGCGCACCGACCCCGCCGTCAACGTCTCCATCGCCGACGACAAACTGCTGCGGCACCGCGGAATTCACCTCGGCATCGCCGTCGCCGCCCCCGCCGGGCTCCTGGTTCCGGTCATCCGCGACGCCGACCGCAAAAGTGTCTCCGAAATCGCCACCGAGACCCGCGACAAAGCCGAACGCGCCCGCGACCGCAAACTCCGCGCCGACGAGATGAGCGGCGGCACCTTCACCATCTCCAACCTCGGCATGTTCGGCATCGAACAATTCACCGCCGTCATCAACCCACCCGAATCCGCCATCCTCGCCGTCGGCGCGGCCAAGGACGAACTGAGCCTCGACAACTCCCAGGTCGTGACCCGCAGCATCCTGCGCGTCACCCTCTCCGCCGACCACCGTGCGATCGACGGCGCCACCGCCGCACGGTTCCTCCAGCAGCTGACCGAAGTCCTGGAACACCCCCTGCGCATCATCACCTGACCGGCCTTCTCGCTGAACGGAAGGACCGGGCCACCTCACCGCCCCAACCGGCTACCGTTTTCCGCGTCCACTCCAACGCGACGAAGGAACACCAGTGAACTCACCGCTCGTATCACTGGCTCTGCCACTGGCTTTGGCCGTGATCATGTTCGGACTGGGTCTTTCGCTCAGCGTCGACGATTTCACCCGTACCGCGCGCCAACCCAGGACGGTCGCCACCGCGCTGGTATGTCAACTGCTCGTGCTGCCGGTAATCGCGTTCGGTCTGGTCCTGCTCTTCGATCTGCCGCCGACCCTCGCAGTCGGCATGCTGCTGCTCGCGTCATCGCCCGGCGGCACTACGGCCAACCTGCTCAGTCACCTGTTCGGCGGCGATGTCGCACTCAACGTATCGCTCACGGCTGTCAATTCGGTCATCGCGGTCGGAACAGCACCTCTGATAACGAACTTCGCGATCGACTACTTCGAACCCGAAGCCGGTGCGAGCGGACTCGGTCTGCAGTTCGGCAAGGTGGTCCAGGTATTCGCGATGATCCTGATCCCGGTCATCATCGGCATGCTGGTGCGGCGGCTGTCCGCCGATTTCGCCGACCGGATGGACCGGCCGGTGCGCATCGGGTCGGCGCTGACCCTGGTACTAGTCATAGCCGCGAGCGTGATCAGCGGTGCCGCCGACCTGCCGGGATATCTCCTCGATGTCGGCGCGGTCACCTTTGTTTTCTGCCTGCTCAGCTTGTCGGTGGGCTACTTCGTCCCCCGTTGGCTCGGCGTCGATATCCGGCAGGCGATAGCATGCTCGATGGAGATCGGCATCCACAACAGCGCCATCGCCATCACTATCGCCATCAGCGTTCTCGACAGCACCGAAATAAGCGTGCCCGCAGGGGTTTACGGTGGAATTATGCTGCCGGTCGCGGGCGCTGTCGGTTGGCTCATCACCCGACGACACACCGTGGCTCGGACTGAAGAGGGTGCGGGACTCAATCGCCGAATTCGGCATTGAGGCGGTGTAGGAGTTCGGCGAGTGTTGCCAGGTCGGATTCGGGCCAGCTCGACAGTCGTTCGTGCAGCGCTCGACGGCGAGCCGCGCGGGTGGCGTCGAGCCGCTGTTTGCCGAGCGTGGTCAGTGCGAGCAGCTGGGCGCGACCGTCGTCCGGGTCGGGTTGCCGATCGATGAGTCCGAGTTCCTCGAGTGCCGAAAGTTGGCGGCCGGTAGTGGCTTTCCCGATGCGGAAATAGCTGGCCAAGTCGCTGGGACGGCTGGGGCCGATCGCATCGAGCCGCATCAGGAAAGCGTAGGCGGCGGGTTCGAGACCAGGATGGACGCGTTCGGCGGACTCGAACGAGGTCCTACGGCTGCGCCGCAGCGCCACAATGAGCTGTTCCTCGATCTCGTCGATCGTTTCGTTCACCGTCTTACCCACCTCCACAGCGCCGCGTGAAGCATACGGGTTACTCAGCAGTGGCCGACTCTACTCTCGGACGCGGACCCGGCTGCTTCGACTACGGGGTCGGGGGCAATTGTGGTGCGCAGCGGGACCTCCCGGATGAACAGGACAGCGATCAGCGCGAGCACCGCCAGGGGCGCGGTGTAGAGGAAGGCATCGGCGACGCCGTGTCCGTAGCCGTCTTCCACTACGGAGCGGACCGGAGCCGACAGCGCGGGCAAGCTGGGCAGTCTGCTACTCGAATGTGCGCCGCTGCCGGAGATCCCCAGCCGAGCCAACCCCGATTCTGTGTAGCGGGTGATGCTGTTCGCCATGACCGCCCCCAGTGCGGCAACACCGATCGCTCCGCCGAGAGATCGCATGAATGCGACAGTCGCGCTGGCCGCGCCGATCTCGTGGATGCGCACTTGGTTCTGTACGGCGACTACCAAGTTCTGCATGATCATGCCGACCCCGGCACCGACGCAGAACATGTACATGGCCAGCAGTCCGTAGGGTGTGTCGGCGCGGACAGTCCCCAACGTGGTGACACCGACGACTATGAGCACACTGCCGATGACGAGGACGATCTTCCAGCGACCGGTCCGGGAAATCAACCGCCCCGACACGATCGACACGATCGCCAGCCCGAAGATCATCGGCAGAGTGAGCAAGCCGGCCGCAGTCGGTGACGCATCCCGGGCGAGCTGAAAGTACTGGCTGAGGAAGGTGGTGCCGGAGTACATGGCTACACCGGCGACCAGGGATCCGATGACGGCAAGCACGATGGTGCGATTGCCGAACAGGTATAGCGGGATGATCGGCTCACTGGTCTTCGACTCCGTCAGCAGCAACAGCGCGACCAATACCACGGTGCCACCGAGCATCACGCCGGTCTGCCAGGACAGCCAAGCGTACTTGTCACCCGCGAACGAAACCCAGATCAGTAGCAGCGAGGTGGCGGCGGCCACGAAAGACGCACCGAGCCAGTCCACCCTCGTCTGCCGCTTGACCATCGGCAGGTTCATCGTCTTCTGGAGCACGACCAGTGCGACCGCCGCGATCGGGACGCCGATGAAGAAGCACCACCGCCAGCCCAGCCAGGAAGTATCCACGATGGCACCGCCCACCAGCGGTCCAACGACCGTTCCGACGGCGAACAGACCGCTCATGTATCCGCCGTAGCGACCGCGCTCACGGGGCGAGACCATGACCGCCATGATGGTCTGGGTCAGCGCCGTCATGCCGCCCGCGCCGACACCCTGAATCGTCCGCGCCGCGATCAGCTGTCCCGTGTTGGCCGCCAGGCCCGCGATAATCGAGCCGACGACGAAGATGACCAGGCTGATCTGCACCAGTAGTTTCTTGTCGACCAGATCCGATAGCTTTCCCCAGATGGGAGTGGTCACCGTCATGGCGAGCAGGGTCGCGGTGATCACCCAGCTGTAGGCGGTCTGGCCCGCATGCAGATCCGAGATGATCGTGGGCAGCGCGTTCGCCACGATGGTCGAGGACAGGATTGCGACGAACATGCCAGTCAACAGTCCGGTCAGCGTTTCCATGATCTGACGGTGGGTCATCGGGGCGCTGAGCTCGGGGTGCTTGTTCAGGTTCGGTGCGGCGCTCTGCTGGCCGGCGTCCTGTAATGGCTGCTGCGACACGGCAGGCCTCACTCTCTCGCGGCGCTAGTGCACGCGGCACCGAATTACCCGCTGAGTGGATGTTGCCGCGGACCCGTCGATAGTTGCTTGGGGCTACCATATCAGATTAGTTGCCCAAGGCAACTAGTCGGAGCCTCTCGTCGGGGCCGTCCCGAGGTTTCGAGCTACGACAGAAGCCGTCCGGCTGCGTCGACGACGGGCGTTTCAGCTGCGGCACGTCGAGAGAAATCGGCCGCACTGGGCAGCCACGGTTTGGTTGCGCTGAAGAAGATCGAGGTGTTGAGGACCACCAGCAGCAGGCACAGCGGCGGAACCGCACCCACGATCGCTTTCGTGGCCAGCGAGAGCTCACCGGGATTCGTTATGTTGAACGCGTTTCCGACGACGCTGGCGGCGACACCGCTCAGCAGCAAAACCCCGAAGTACAGTCGGATGATTCCGGTCGGGTACGGCAATGTTCCAACCATCACGTAGCAGTATGCGATCTGAAAGACCGTGAGGCCCACCACAATCGGCCAGAGCCACGCGATGATGGACGGCGTTCCGGCCAACCGTGCCAGATGGTGTCCGAACGTGAAGGATGCGACCGCCGCCACTGCGATGAGGACCGAGGCGGACACAACAGCGACCCTGTTGACGCAGAGTCGCTCAGTCCATGGATTCATCTGTTCCTCCAAAGTGAGAAAGCTTGCGAGTGGCGGAAATTCGTCGCCGCCGAAATCGAGCGTGCGGCCAGGCAATAGCAAGAGTCGAACGACGAGGCTCGTTGCTTCCGGTCGATGTAACGAACCCGATCGCTGTCCCGGGCAATCCAGGTTAGAGAAAAGCTGTGCGCGTGAACTTTTCAACGCGACACCGCCGCGCGGGTCGGGATTGTTCGACGAGTTGTTGCGGCAGAATCGGTTCGCCGCTACGCGGGTAGTCCTATCGGCGACAGAGCTCGCTGCGCCGACGCCGCAGGCACTCGTCGCGCTAGGCCGGTTGTGTAGCGAGTTGGGCGATTTCGGCAACAACGAGCGACGATCGCACTGGTCACAACGGGCCCCTTCGGGTCTTGTCTCTCCTCGATGCAGCTTTGCCTGGCAAGTATGCCCCCACCGGCACACCGACACGCGGAATACCGACATCCACTGGCCACCGCACTGGATCGCGATCGGTTCTTCGCCCGGAGTCGCGACGAGCGAGGCGGCGCTGCGTCGAGCGCGCTCGGCCGAGGTGCGGATCCTCCATGTCGACGATTCGCTCACCCAGGTGTGGGGCAAGCCGGCCTGGTCGAAATGACCATGCCGCGACGTCACTTGCTGGCGACCGGCCAACTCCGCGACGAGATCGATCGCGGGGTGAAGCCAGCTGTTTCGGGTGCGGTGGGCCGGGAACGCCCAGTGTATGGAGAAAGTAGTGGAACGCGAAAGCAAATGGGAGGTCGACGGGGTCTTTACACTTCCGCCATTGGACAACCTGGCCTCCGACAGTCGTGTCGAAAAAACATCGGTCGAATTGACCAGCACCTATTTCGACACCCCCGAGCGAGACCTGCTCGCTCACAATCTCACCTTGCGGCGGCGCGAAGGCACCGACGAATCCGGTTGGCAGTTGAAAGTTCCCCATCCGAAGGGTCGCACCGAATTGCATGCTCCGCTCTCGGAGGAACTGCCGCCCGAGTTGATCGAGGTGGTCACCGGCGCGGCGCTGGGCAAGCAACTGCACGCGGTTACCACAATTCACACGCTGCGTAATCGCCACCGCGTACTCGGGCCGGACGGTGAATTGATAGTCGAAGTCGACGATGACATCGTCGATACGACACCGGCAGACAGCGGTTCCGTCGCCTGGCACGAGATCGAGGTCGAACTCGGCCCGCGGACCGACGCGGTACCCGCGGCGCTGGCGGACAGCCTCGCCAAGGCGGGCGCACGCAGGTCGGAGTTTCCCTCCAAGCTGTCTCGCGTGCTACCCGCGCGGTCCGGCCCGGACACCGACACTGCCGCGGAGCGCGCCATCTATAACTACATGACCGCGCAGATCGATATGATCTTCGCTGGCGACGTCGCTTTGCGCCGCGGCCAGGATCCGATCCACGACACCCGCGTCGCGACGCGGCGCCTGCGCAGCACCCTCCGCGTTTTCGGAAAGTTGCTGGACCGTTCCGCCATCGGTGCCATCGAGGACGAATTGAAATGGTATGCGGGGTTACTCGGCGATGTGCGCGACTGCCACGTCCAACATCGCCGTCTGGCCGACCAGGTGAACAAACTGCCGCCCGAACTCGTTCTCGGCCCGATCGCCGCGCGCATCGACAGCACGATCCTGGCCCGACAGGTGCCCAGCCGCGACGCACTCACCGCGGCCATGGACTCGACGCGCTACTTGAAGTTGCTCGCGACCCTGCATGCCTGGCAATCGCAGCCACCGTTCGACCGACGAGTTCGCCGACGTGAACTCGTGAAACAGACACACAAAGCCGCGCGCAAAGCCGATCACCGGCTCACGGCCGGCCTGCACAACCAACGGCACGCGTCATTGCACCGAGCCCGCAAAGCCGCCAAACGAGCCCGCTATGCCGCCGAACTGCTCGAGCCCGCGGGAAAACGCAAGCAAGCGAAGCCGAACATCAAGTACTACAAGACGATTCAACGCGTGCTCGGCGACTACAACGACGGCATCGTATCTTCACAATTCCTGTGGCGCACCGCGACGACCGCAGGCACAACAGCGGGCGAGAACGGCTTCACCTTCGGCCTGCTGTACGCAAACGAAATGCACGCCGCCGACGATGCCCGTCGCAAGGCCGCCACAATCGCCGCGAACAGATATTCGTGACCTGAATTCAGTGATGAATCACTTTCGGCGGATTGAAAGTCGTTGCAGCACCGGCTAAGTCGGCCCCACTCCGGCCTCGGTCGCCGCCAGCGCGGCAACAACCTCCCCTGCGGTGAGCCTCGGCAGCCAGTCGCGGCGCTGCGCGGCGGTTCCCCACCGATCCAGCGCGGCGGCGACCATGCCGTGCACCGTGACCAGCGATCGCAAACTCGTGCAGTGTTCCCCGAGCGTCGCGGCGATCCGGCCGAGTTCACGAGCATCCAGACCAGCGCCACCGAATGTCACCGGCCGATCGGCACCCAGCAGCCCGGTCCGGGCCGCGAGCGTGATCATCTCGTCGGGCAAGCACGTGCGATCCCACTGGGCCGCATCCGATTCCGCGGCCGCGACCACCTTCTCGACATCGATCACGATGGTCCCGTCCCGGACTGCTTACGCTCGACGAACTCGGCCGCGCGGGCCGCGGTGCGGAAGTTGTCGAGATCGAGATCCTCGACATCGACCGAGATCCCGTAGGTCTGCTCGACGTGTACGACGATCTCCAGTGCCCGTAGGGAATTGACCAGCCCCAGCGCGAAAATATCGTCGTCATTGCCTAATTCGACAGCGGCGATCGAGCCGAAGTACGCCCGCAACTCCTCTGCCAACTCCGCGCGGCGTGCCACGACCGGCTCCACCTGTTCCACGCGCACCCTCACCTCTCGATGTCATCCCGGTGGCGAACGGCCGTGCGCCCTTGCAGAACACGACAACACGGGCCGTGATCACCCGACAAGCCCCGGTTTCCACGGGCCGCGGGCGCTGCCCCACTGCCGAATTACGGATCCGCTCGGTCCGACTATGCGGCACCGCAACATCATTGCGAACCCCGCAAAGAATCGAAAGTCTCACTCGCCGCGTACGATTCGGAAATGAAATCCTGCCATGCCGGATCGCAAAGGTTTTTCGCATATGAACGACGCAAAAAGCCCGCCATGCGCCGCAAATCATCCTCGTCATTGCGATAGATATTGCAGCACTTCGGGTTCAGGAAGACCCCACGCGCCACATTACGTGGCCGGGTACGCCGAAAGCGCCGAGTTCGCAGGTCCGGGGCAGATCAGTGACCGTAAAACAGAACGCAGCAGATGCGGCATCAGAACGCCGCCGGGCACGTCATGCAATTCGGCGGACAGCCTCGGCCCGGCTCACCAATTATTGAAAATTCCGGTCGCCGAGGGCGGTGGACAATTGGGCACAAGGGCGAAAGGCTGTTTGTGAAGTACTCGCCGGAGGGATCTGATACCCCTCGGTGCGGGACCGGGCTCAACCATTTCGAAGCGAGCGACGACGGCGTCGGATTCGGCGACCCTCGAGCGCATCGTGTACGCCGTTTCCGATCCCACACCTGACCGCTGCACGACCTGCCATCGATCGCTGACAGATTGGAGTGATATTTATGCGAACGGACGGAGACAGCTGGGACATCGTTACGAGCGTGGGTCTGACCGCCCTGGGCGTCGCCACATTTCGCGCACTCGAGACCCTCGATCCCGAGCCGATGATTCACGACGACTACGCGGCATGGTTCGTCCAGGCGGCGGGTGAACCGCACTTTCTGCGGAAACTGGACGACCCGGCATCGGCGGGCACAGTCGGACTGTTCGGGCGCTTCATGGGGGTTCGGACAAAGTTCTTCGACGATTTCTTCGCCGCGGCATGGCAGCGGGGTGCGCGGCAGGCAGTGATCCTGGCATCGGGTCTGGACGCTCGGGCGTATCGGCTGGATTGGCCCGCGAGCACGGTCGTCTTCGAGATCGATCAACCCCGCGTGCTGGAGTTCAAGAACCAGGTGCTCGCCGAGCACGGTGCCGTGGCCAGGGCCGATCGGCGCGCACTTGCGGTCGATCTGCGCGACGACTGGCCCGCCGCGCTCACTACCGCGGGTTTCGATCCGGGGCAGCCGGCGGCGTGGTCGGCCGAGGGGCTATTGCCGTTTCTGCCGGGTTCGGCACACGACGCGTTGTTCGAACGCATCGACGCCCTGTCCGCGCCCGACAGCTGCGTAGCCACCGACGACTTCGGCCGCGGCATGGACCAGCGCCACTTCGACATGGAGGAAAAGTTCTTCGGCCCCAACCCGTTCGGCAACTTGAACGTGCACGACCTGTGGTACGACGACGCCCGCGCCGATCCCGGGGACTGGCTGGCTCAGCACAACTGGTCGGTTCACCGCGTCACCCCCTTCGACCTGGCCGCCATCTACGGCCGCCCGATCATCGACTTGCCTAACGACCTGCCCGCCGAGCTCCTCGACCGATTACAGCGGGCGTCCTACATATCCGCCGAGAAGCACCAGTGAACCCACAGGAGCAGCGTCACGAGGCGCCCTAGCGGATTTCCCACGCACGCAGACCCGCGGGCTGGGACCATGGATGGGTGCGGCACGGCGAGTGCCGCGTTCTCTTCCCGTTGTGTTCAGCGATTCATCCCCGCTACACAGGAGGAACCGAGATCCATGACGACTACTCGGAATTGTCGGCGCACCACCCGTGTCGCGACCGGCTTCGCAGCGATGGCGACCGCGCTGGTTGTGACGGCTGCCCCCGCTCTAGCCGCGGCGACCATCGACATCTCCCGCGCCGGACCGACCATAGTTCAAGTCACCTATAGTTGCGACGACTCCGACGGAGTCGCCAGTATTCAGGCGATGATGGGCGAACCCACTGCCGATGGTCCCGCCGCCCAGGGCATTCAGAACGCCGTCACCTGCGACAACGCCCAACACGACGCGAGCATCCCGATGACCGCAACCTCTGGCCAGCCACCCCTGGGTTCGGGCCAGGTCCAGGTGCGAGTCGCCCTCGTCGACCGCAATGACACCGTTGTATCCGGACAGGCGAAGCTATTCAGCGTGTCATAGCGGAACAGCCGGGGCGAGCCCTACGCGGCATCGAGACACCATGTATCCAGCAACCGATGAGTGACCCGCCCCGGATGCGACCCATGTGACGTCATGACGCCGGTGCCTGTGATTTGATAGGGCAGAAATACTCCAAAATCGATTCCTTCTCGCTTTGTTCGACACTGGTCCGCCAATGGTGCCAGGATCCGGCCGGGTTCGTGGGTTTCGGCTAAACCTGTGGGCTCGACGCGAGAGGACTGTAGTACTCGAATGGATAGGGTTCGTCGCACTGTTCGAGGTCGAATTCGCCGCAGATCGAGTAGCCCGCTCTTCATGCAGTTGTTGGCCGCGGCGGTCGAATCCGCGGCCGACTCGATCGCGATCAGCTACAACCCGACCGGCGAACCGGCTGATCAGCGCGAACTCACCTACACGCAGCTGGACGAGTCCTCATCGCGACTGGCACGGGAACTGATCGAGCGGGGCGTGGGCCCCGGCGACGTCGTTGCCGTCGGCTTCACCCGCTCGATCGAATCGGTGCTGGCTGTATGGGCCATCGCCAAGACCGGTGCGGCCTACGTGCCGGTCGACCCCACCCTTCCGCCCGAGCGCAGCGCATACATAGTCGCCGACTCGCGGGCGGTGCTGGGGCTCACCGACTCTACGCATCACTCGCGGCTCGGCACCGAGATCTACTGGCTCGACATCGATGATCCGCTGCACCGGGAGCGGATCGCGGCACGACCCGGCCATCCGATCTCCTACGTCGATCGGGTGGGGACACCGACCGAACAGCATCCGGCCTACGTCATCTACACCTCCGGCTCCACCGGTCGCCCGAAGGGCGTTGCGGTGACCCACGCCGGTCTTGCGATGCTGGTCAACGCTCAGCGAGAGCGTTATGCGGTCGATGGCGATTCGCGGGTGCTGCACGTTTGCTCGCCGAACTTCGACGTATCGGTGCTCGAACTGCTGCTCGCTTTCAGTTCCGGTGCGACACTCGTGGTGTCCCCGCCGACGGTGTTCGGCGGCGCCGAACTGGCCGAGCTGCTACGTCGTGAGCGTGTCACGCACATGCTGATCACGCCCGCGGCGCTGGAGTCGGTGGATCCGGTCGGACTCGACGCGTTGCGGGTCGTTGTCGTCGCGGGTGATGCGTTCGGCCCCCGGCTGGTCGAGCGGTGGGCGGTCGCCGGGCGGTCGTTCTACAACGCTTACGGGCCCACCGAGGTCACCATTCTCGCCACTGAAAGCGCCGAGTTGGTGCCTCGGCAGCCGATCACCATCGGTACCGCCCTACCGGGAGTCGGTGCGGTGGTGCTGGATTCGCGGTTGCGGCCGGTACCCACCGACGTGATCGGCGAGCTCTACCTTTCCGGCCCCGCGCTGGCGCAGGGCTACCTCGGGCGGGCGGCGCTCACGGCGGAACGATTCGTGGCCAATCCGTTCGGCGGGGAAGCCGGTTCTCCTGGCGTACGGATGTATCGCACCGGCGATCTGGTGCGGCGCCGCATGGTCGATGGCGCGATCGAATATCTGGGCCGCTCGGATTTCCAGGTCAAGATCCGCGGCTTCCGTATCGAGCCAGGTGAGATCGACGCCGCACTGACCGCTCATCCCGAAATCGAATACGCCGCGACTCTCGGCAAGCTCGCGCCCTCGGGCGCGACCGTACTGGTCTCCTATGTGCTGCCACGCAACGGCATTTCCATCGACGCCGGAGAACTCCTGCGCTTCGTCGCAGGCTCATTGCCCGGCCATATGGTGCCGTCCGCGATCGTTGTGCTCGACGAGATCCCCTTGTCCGCCAATGGAAAGCTCGATCGGCAGGCGTTGCCCCAGCCGGTGTTCGAGGCGGCGGTGTCGCGTGCTCCGGTGGGCGCCGTGGAATCCCGGCTCGCCGAGTTGTATGCCCAAGTGCTCGGTGTGCGGGTCGGGGCGGAGGACTCGTTCTTCGCCGCCGGTGGAGACAGCATCCTATCGATCCAGCTGGTGTCGCGGGCCCGTGCGGCAGGGCTACTGTTCACCCCCCAGGATGTATTCGAGCAGCGCACCGTGGCCGGGTTGGCCCGGGTCGCTGTGATCGGTGCCGAATCCGCGCCGAGGCTCGCGGAGTTGCCCGGCGGCGGTGTCGGGGAGATTCCGTTGACACCGGTGTTGGCCGCCCACCTCGTCGGAGGGAGGTCGTTCGGCCGGTTCACCCAGCAGATGGTGCTGGCCCTACCCGAGCACATCGACCGGTCTGGTTTGGTGGCCACGCTCGCCGCGGTGCTGGACCACCACGACATGCTGCGCGCACGGGTGTGGTCTGTCGACGGGCGATGGGAGCTGCACACTCTGCCGCCGGGCGCGGTGGACGTGGACGCGCTGCTCACTCATATCGACGTGGCCACGGGACTGGACACCGATGCGTTGTGCGTAACCGCCAGTGCGGCAATGGATTCCGCCCTCGCTACGCTAGATCCGGCATCGGCCCGGATGATCGCCTGCACCTGGCTATCTCGGCCGGACGGCCGGGATGCGCTGATCATCGCCGCGCATCACTACGTGATCGATGGCGTGTCGTGGCGCATTCTGATCTCGGACTTGGTGACCGCGTGGGCGCAACGCGACGGTGGACATCGGATCGCCCTGCCCGGCGTCGGCACGTCGTTCCGGCGGTGGGCACACGGTCTGGTCGAGGCGTCGACGGCCGCGGACCGTACCAGCGAGCTGCCGTACTGGCGACAGGTTCTGACCGTCACCGATCCGCTATTGGGCGCGCGGGCACTCGACCCGGTCGTCGACACCGCGGCAACGGTGCGACATTTCACCGTCACGGTGCCGGCCGAGGTCACCCACGCGGTGTTGACCGAGTTGCCGACGCTGTATCGCAGCGGGGTCAACGACGGTCTGCTCGCGGCGTTGGCGCTGGCGGTGCGCTCGTGGCGGGCGATAAGAGGGGTCGATGCCGCGGCCACACGAATCCGGCTCGAGGGCCACGGTCGTGAAGAAGCCGCCGTCGCCGGCGCCGACCTGAACCGCACTGTCGGCTGGTTCACCAGCATGTATCCGGTGGTGCTCGATCTGTCCGGCATCGACGCCGACGCCGCATGGAACACCGCCGACGCGACCGCGGCGATGCTCAAGACGGTGAAGGAGCAACTGCTCGCGGTGCCGCAAAAGGGCATCGGTTTCGGCATGCTGCGTCATCTCAACACCGATACCGCGGGCCAACTCGGCGGTGCACTGGGCCAGATCGGTTTCAACTATCTCGGTCGGATTTCCGCGAGCGACGTGCCGGAATCGCTGACGGATCGAAGTTGGCTGCCGACCGCCGACTGGGGCGCCCCGGAAGCCGACCAGGATCGGGCGATGCCCGCAGCCGCCGTGGTGGACATCAACGCGATCGTTACCGATACCGACGCGGGCGCGCAGATGAACGCGTCCTTCGCGTACGCGTCCGAGATCCTCGACGAGGCCTGCGTGCGGGAGCTGGCCGAGTACTGGGTCGCCGCACTGACCATGCTTGCCGGACATGTACACGATCCGGCGGCCGGTGGCCTGACGCCGGCGGATGTCCCGCTCGTGCGAATCACCCAGAGTGAACTCGATATCTGGCAGCGGGAGCACCCGGGTCTGCTCGATGTCCTGCCGCTGTCGCCCCTGCAGCTCGGATTGCTTTTCCTGACACAGCTTTCCGACGATTCGGCAGATCCCTATCTGCTGCAGTTGGCGGTGGAGTTGTCCGGCGTGATCGATCTGGATCGGCTGCGGCGGGCGGCGCAGGCGATGTTGGATCGGCATGTGATCCTGCGGGCCGCGTTCCGAACTTCGGCCGAGGGCACCCCCGTCCAGGTCGTTGCCGAGGGTCTGGCGGTCCCGTGGCGGATCGTCGACACATCCGACACCGATCCGGCCTCGCTCCTGGCCGCGGAAGCACGTCTCGGGTTCGATCCGACGGTGGCCCCATTGCTGCGCTTCACGGTGTATCGCACGAACTCCGGACGCGTGCATCTGGTGTTGACCGCGCATCACATCCTGTTGGATGGCTGGTCGATGCCGTTGCTGATGAAGGAACTGCTGGTTTCCTATGCGGCCGACCGTGATTCGACGCCGCTGCCGCGAGTCAGGCCGTATCGGGACTATCTCGCCTGGTTGGCGCGCTACGACCGCGACGCTGCCTTGCAGACGTGGCGCGCAGCGCTGGCAGATCTGACGCCGACTCGACTGGCCCCCACGCTGCCGCCGCCCACGACGGCCGCCGACGGCCACGGGGTCTGCGCGGCCGAACTGTCACCTGCCGAAACAGCGGAGCTGCTCGCGTTCGCTGCCGCAGCCGAGGTCACCGTCAACACGGTAATCCAGGCGGCCTGGGGTCTGGTGCTCGCGGCCTGTGCCGGCGGCGATGATGTCGTATTCGGCGCGGTGGTTTCCGGGCGGCCGCCGCAGGTCGACGGGGTCGACGAAATGGTCGGCCTGTTCGCGAATACCGTCCCGGTTCGGGTTCGGTTCGACTCCGATGCGCCGGTGCGGCAACTACTGATTCGGCTTCAGTCCGAACAGGTTTCGTTGCTCGACTGCCATCACATCGGGTTGGCCGATATTCAGCGCGCCGCTGGTGCGGATGAGTTGTTCGATTCTCTGGTGGCCTTCGAGTCGTATCCCGTCGACACCGATGGTTTGCGGCAGGCCCACGCGAGCATCGACGGGCTGGAGATCGTCGATCTACAAGGTCGCAACTTCACGCACTATCCGGTGGCTGTAGTGGTCGAGTTGGGCACCCAACTGCATGTACAGGTGCAGTACCGGCGCGACATGATCACCACCGCGACCGCGCAGGCGCTCGCCGCGCGGTTGCGGGTGCTGATCGGTGAATTCGTCGCGGCGCCGGAGCGCACGCCGGCGGAAATCAATCGGTTCTTCGATGATCGCGGCGATCTGATCTCGCAGACGCGCTACTGGCGCACCGCGCTCCAGGGTCTGCCGGATGAGCTGAACCTGCCCACAGATCGCCCACGGGTTGCGATGCCTTCCCTTGCGGACTCGTGCGTCGAGTTCGAGATCGGTGCGGATCTGCGGCACCGGCTACACCAGCTTGCGCGGACACGCGATACCACGGTGTTCACCGTTGCACACGCGGCATTCGCGGTACTACTTGCGCGACTATCGGGGACCGATGACATCGCGATCGGCACCCCCGCCGAAATAGCCGGAGCGGTCGACACCGTGGTACTGCGCACCAGGGTGCCGGGTGGAATCTGCTTCGATGATCTGCTCGCGAACGCGAAAGACATTGCCCTACAGGCATTCGCACGAGCAGACCTGCCGTTCGACGAGTTGGTGGCATTGCTCGATCCGGCCCGGTCACTGGCACAGGTGATGTTGTCCGCCGGTGCTCGGACTCCGGTCGCACGCAGGCCGTTCGATCTATCCCTGCACATTCGAGAGAACCCGGACAGCGCCCGCATCGCCGCGAACCTCTCTTTCGCGAGCGATCTGTTCGACCGGCGCACCGTGGAGATTTTCGCCGAACGATTCCTCCGGCTGCTGGCGGCCGCCGTGCACCGCCCTGGGGACCCGATCGGTGACCTGCCGTTGCTCGGGGATGACGAATTGGCCCTGCTGACCCGGGTCGACGACGATGACGCGCGGGAACCCCGGTTGCTGCCCGATCTGCTGACTCGTGGAGTCGCCTTGGGCAGGGACCGGGTTGCGGTGCGATACCGGGGTCGGTCGATCAGTTATGGCGAACTCGACGAACAGTCGTCGCGGCTGGCGAGAGTCTTGATCGATCGAGGTGTCGGTCCCGAACTGCCGGTCGCGGTGTCACTGCCCCGCTCCTACGAGATGGTGCTGGCGGCAATCGCGATCGCCAAGGCCGGCGGTGCGCACCTACCGGTCGACCCGGCTCATCCCGCGCATCGGGTGCGGCACATGCTGACCGATTCCGGCGCGGCCCTGGGCATTACCGGCTCCGACCAGGTCGACCGGCTGCCCGATGAGGTGGATTGGCTGGTGCTGGACGCACCGGCGACGGCGGTGTTGTGCGCCGGCAAATCCGCCGACACGGTTACCGATGCGGAGCGGATCGTGCCGTTGCGGACGCAACATCCGGCGTATGTGATCTACACCTCGGGCTCGACAGGCCTACCCAAGGGAGTCGCCGTAACCCATGGCGGGTTGAGCGATCTGGTCGATCATTCGGTCGGCCAGTACTGCCTCGAGCCGCACCACCGGTACCTACATATCTGTTCGCCGAGTTTCGATCCGTCGGTGATGGAATGGATGTGCGCGTTCTCGGTGGGGGCGACGTTGGTGGTCGTGCCCTCGGATGTCATGGGCGGAACGGAACTCGGTGAGTTGCTGCGGACCGAGGGGGTGACGCACACGATCATCACTCCGGCGGTGCTCGGCACGGTCGATCCGGCCGCTGCGGACCGGATGGAAGTGCTTTTCGTGGGTGGGGATGTGCTTACCCCGGAGCTGTTGGCCAAGTGGCAGCCGGGCCGCCGGTTGTTCAACGCCTACGGTCCGACCGAGGCGACGGTCATGTCGTCGAATGTGGAACTGGTTGCAGGGCAGCACATCACGGTCGGTAAGCCGATTCTGGGTAGCTCGGCGTTCGTGCTGGACTCGCGATTGAATCCGGTACCGCCCGGAGTTACGGGTGAGCTGTATCTGGCCGGCGCCGGGTTGGCTCGCGGCTACTGGCACCGTGCCGGGTTGTCCGCGCAGCGGTTTGTCGCCAATCCCTGGGGTGGGCCGGGTTCGCGGATGTATCGCACCGGCGACCTCGTGCGCTGGTACGCGGCCCCGGAGCAGCGGGCAGGCAATCTCGCCGTTGCGTCGGCGGATTGGCAGCTCGACTATGTCGGTCGCGCTGATTTCCAGGTGAAGGTCCGTGGTTTCCGTATCGAGCTCGGCGAGATCGATACCGTGCTCGGGCGACATGCCGATGTCGATTTCGTGGTCACGCTGGGTCGCGAAATGCCCGGTGGTGCAACGGTATTGGTGTCGTATGTGCGGGCGACGCCGGGACGGGTCGTGGATCCAGCCGGGCTGCGAGAGCATGCGGCGGCAATCCTGCCGTCGCATATGGTGCCCACGGCGATTGTGGTGCTGGACCGGGTTCCGTTGACTTCGAATGGAAAGCTGGACCGTAAAGCGCTGCCGGAGCCGGTGTTCCCGATGTCTGCGTCGCGTGCTCCGGTCGGCACGGTGCAGGCACGGCTTGCCGAACTCTTCGCGCAGGTGCTGGGTGTGGAGCGGGTCGGGGTGGACGATTCGTTCTTCGCGGTCGGTGGTGACAGCATCATGTCGATCCAGTTGGTGTCGCGGGCCAAGGCGGCGGGGATGGTGTTCACCACGCGAGATGTGTTCGAGCAGAAGACCGTCGCGGGGTTGGCTCGTGTTGCCGTGGTCGGTGCGCAGTCGGCGGCGGTTTTGGCGGAGTTGCCCGGCGGTGGTGTCGGCCCGGTTCCGTTGACCCCGGTCCTTGCTTGGTTCCTCGCCAACGGTTCGTTCGGTCGGTTCGCCCAGAGCATGGTGCTCGGTTTGCCGGAGGGTATCGATCGCGCGGGTGTGGTGGCCACCGTCGGTGCGGTGCTCGATCATCATGATGTGCTGCGCTCGCGGGTGTGGCAGGTGGACGACTCGTGGCGGTTCGAGGTATCGGCTCGTGGCGCCATCGAGGTCGACGCGCTGGTGGCCGAGATCGAGGTGCCCGCTGGTATCGACGAGGCCGAGCTGAACCGGATTGCCAACGCGGCCATGGATTCCGCGCTGGCCAGGTTGGATCCCGCTGCGGGCCGGATGATCACGTGCACCTGGCTGCGCAGGCCCGACGCGCGCGACGCTGTCGCGGTCGCGGTCCATCACTATGTGACCGATGGTGTCTCGTGGCGCATCCTGATCCCGGATCTCGTACTGGCGTGGGCACAGCGCAGCGCCGGGCAGCCGGTGGCATTGCCCACCGTCGGCACCTCCTTCCGGCGCTGGGCGCACGGTTTGGTGGAAGCGGCTGCCACACCGGACCGTGCCGAGGAACTCGGTTATTGGCAGCGGGTTCTGGCCACACCGGATCCGCTGCTCGGCACGCGCGCCTTGGACTCGGTCGCCGATACCTTCCAAACCAGGGGTGTGTTCGATATCCGGGTTCCGGTCGAGGTCGCCGACGCGGTACTCACCAAGGTTCCCGCGCTATACCAGGGCAGTGCCAATGACAGTCTGCTCGCCGCGCTCGCGATGGCGGTGCGTTCCTGGCGGGCGCGCCGCGGTATCCATGCTCCGGTCACTCTGCTGCGACTCGAGGGGCACGGGCGCGAGGAAGACGCGATACCCGGCGCCGACCTGACCCGCACTGTGGGTTGGTTCACCAGCATCAGTCCGGTGGCCATCGACCTGTCGGGCACCGACACCGAGGCCGCCCTCGCCGGTGGCGAGGCGACCGCCGCAGTGCTGAAATCGGTGAAGGAGCAACTGCTTTCCGTACCGGATCGAGGCATCGGTTTCGGCCTGCTTCGGCATCTGAATCCGGATACCGCCGACGCGCTGGCTGGTGATCTCGGGCAGATCAGCTTCAACTACCTCGGCCGCGTCTCCGCGGCCGCGGTGGCGGACATCGGTTCGGATGCGGGCTGGTTGCCGACCGGTGACCTGGGAACCGTTGCCGCTGAGCCGAATCCGGACCTGCCACTGTCCGCGGTGATCGATATCAACACGATCGTCAGCGATACCGAGGATGGCCCGCGGATGGTGGCGTCGTTCGCCTTCGCCGCCGCCATCCTCGACCAAGCGGCGGTGCGGGAGTTGGCCGAGGACTGGCTGGCCGCGCTCACCGCGATCGCCGACCACTCGAAGGATCCGGCCGCCGGCGGTCTGACTCCGTCGGATGTGCCGCTGGTGCGGGTCTCCCAGGTCGAGTTGGACCAGTGGCGGCGGAACTATCCCGGCCTGTCGGATGTGCTGCCGCTGTCACCGCTGCAAGGCTCGTTGCGGGTGCTCATCGAACTACTGGACGGTTCGGTCGACGCCTACATCATCCAGCTGGCGGCGCGGCTGACCGGCGAGCTGGATATGGGCCGGTTGCGCCGCGCCGCGCAGACGATTCTGGACCGGCACGCGAACCTGCGGTCGGCCTTCGTCCCCACCGCCGACGGGACGTCGGTGCAGCTGGTGGTGGACGGGGTCGAGGTGCCGTGGCAGGTTGTCGACGGCGTGTCCGAGGCCGAGCTGCCGGACCTGCTGGTCGCCGAGCGGCGACGCGGATTCGATCCGGCGGTGGCGCCGCTGCTGCGATTCACGGTGTACACCAACGACTCCGGACACCAAAAATACAGCCACCTCGTGTTGACCGGACACCACATCCTGCTCGACGGCTGGTCGATGCCGCTGTTGATGAAGGAGCTGCTGGTTCTGTACGCGACCGGCGGCGACACATCGCTGCTCGCACCGGTCCGGCCCTACCGCGACTACCTGCGCTGGCTCGCGCAGCAAGACCGGGAGGCCGCGGCGCGCGCCTGGTCGGAGATGTTGACCGGCGCCACCGCGACCATGCTCGCCCCCGAACTGGCATGGCCCGCACCGGCCGGCGACGGGTTCGGCGTCCGTGAATTCGATCTGTCGACCGCACAGACCTCGGCGCTCACCGCGTACGCGGCTACGGCCGAGGTCACCGCGAATACGGTGATTCAGGCGGCGTGGGGTCTGGTCGTCGCCGCTAGCACCGGACGCGACGACGTCGTCTTCGGCGCCACCGTCTCCGGCAGACCACCGCAACTCGACGGTATCGGCGACATGATCGGCCTGTTCGTGGATGCCATCCCGGTACGAATCCGATTCGATCGCGGCACGACGGTGCCGACCCTGCTGGCGGGTTTGCAGGCCGAGCAAGCGTCGCTGTTGGACCATCACCACCTCGGACTCGCCGCGATCCAACGCCTCGCGCACCCGCTGCACTCACCCACCCCACCGACTACGCAGGCTCCCTCGGCTGCCATCCCGCTGTATTCACCCACCCCGCCGACTACGCAGGCTCCGTCGGCTGCCACCCCGCTGTATTCACCCACCCCGCCGACTACGCAGGCTCCGTCGGCTGCCATCCCCCGTGACGAACTGTTCGACACGATGCTGGTCTTCGAGTCCTACCCGGTCGACGCCGAGGGGCTACAGCAGGCCGGCGGCGCCATCGACGGGTTGCGGATCGAGCAAATGCGCGGGGCCGACTTCACGCACTATCCGATCACCGTTGTGGTCTTCCTGGATACCCGGACGCTGGTGCAGGTGAAGTACCGGCGCGATATCGTCGCCGACGAGACGGCGCGGGCCGTGGCCGATCGGCTGCGCAGCGTGCTCAGCGATCTGCTCGCGACACCGGACCGTACCGCCGCCGATATCGCGCTGCTGTGCGCTACCGAATTGGACGACCCGATAACCAGATCTCGATACTGGCGCACGGCATTGGCGGGCTTGCCCGATCGACTGGAGCTGCCAACAGACCGGCCGCGCACGGCGGTGCGGTCCGATGTCCGTGGGCAGGTGGAGTTCTCGGTGCCGAACGAGGTACACCTGGGTCTACGACGGCTTGCGCACACGGCGGGCGTGACATGGACCGCGGTGGTGCGCACGGCATTGGCGGTAGTGCTCGCGCGGCTCTCTAGCTCCGACGACATCGCGATCGGCACTCCGGCGCCAGGTGGCCATCGAACCGAGTTGGTGCTGCGTCACCGCGTGGATCGGTGCGCGCGCTTCGCCGACCTACTACCGGAGGCACACCAGCGTGAGCTGCAAGGGTTCGCGCACGCCGGTATTCCGTTCGACGAATTGGCCGATCTGTTGGGAGCGCGACGGTCGCCGGATCGACATCCCCTGTTCCAGGTGGCTCTGTCGTTCCAGAGTCCACCGGATGCGGTCGGGGATCTGGCACTGTCGATCTCGGCCGCGGATGGTGACTCGGACCGGATACACGGCGAGCTGTCTTTCGCGCGTGATCTTTTCGATGACGGTACGGCGCAGATGTTTGCCCGGCGGTTCGTTCGGATGCTGGCGGCGGTCGTGGACGAGCCCACGGCACAGGTCGGCGATCTGCCGCTGTTGATCGACGACGAATACGAGCAGCTGACCCGAATCCGCAGCGGCGCTCCGGCTACCGTCGGGATGCTGCCGGATCTCCTGTCCCGCGGCGTCGGATTCGGGCGTGATCGAGTCGCGGTACGCGACGCGGGGCGGGCGTACACCTACGGTGAGCTCGATGAGCTGTCGTCGCGTCTGGCGCGCGTGCTGATCGATCGAGGTGTCGCGCCGGAGACAGTGGTTGCGTTGGCGATGCGACGTTCGTACGAGATGATCGCGGCGGTATGGGCGGTCGCCAAGGCGGGTGGCGCGTATCTGCCGGTCGATCCGAACTATCCGGTGGACCGGGTGCGGCACATGGTGGCCGATTCCGGTGCGGTGGTGGGCATTACAGTTGCTGAGCAGGCAGGGCTGCCCGACACGGTGGATTGGCTGGTGTTCGACGATCCGGCATTGCTCGCGCGCTGCGCCGCCCACACGGCGGCCGCGGTAACCGACGCGGACCGTCGCGCGCCACTGCGCATGTCGCACCCGGCCTATGTGATCTACACGTCGGGGTCCACCGGATTGCCCAAGGGGGTCGCCGTCACCCACGCCGGGCTCGGTGGACTCGTCGGCCACACTGTCGACCTGCTCGGACTCCGGCCGCAACATCGGATGCTGCATGTGTGTTCGCCGAGTTTCGACCAATCGGTCGAGGAGTGGTGCAGCGCCTTCTACAGCGGTGCCACCCTGGTTATCGCCGCACCGGATATCGTCGGCGGCAGCGAACTGCATGACCTGCTGCGCGGCGAACGGGTGACCCATACGATCATCACTCCCGCGCTGCTCGGCACCGTCGATCCCGCCGGTCTGCACGACTTGGCGGTGGTGTCCGCAGGGGGCGAGGCCACCACTGCCGAACTGCTGGCCAGGTGGCAGCCGGGTCGCCGCTTCATCAACGGATACGGTCCGACCGAGGCAACCATCGGTGCAACGTATACGACTCTGCTCGCGGGACAACGGATAACGATCGGAGGTCCGGTACCCGGCGGGTGGGCGGCGGTGCTCGATGAGCGGTTGCACCCGGTGCCCGCAGGTGTCATCGGTGAGCTGTATCTGGCGGGCCCGGCACTCGCCCGCGGCTATCACGGCCGTTGCGGCTCGACGTCGGGACATTTCGTCGCGAATCCGTGGGGTCCGCCGGGCGACCGAATGTACCGGACCGGTGATCTGGTCCGATGGGTCGAGGTACCGGCTGCCGCGACTACCCGTTGGGAGTTGGAGTACCTGGGCCGCACAGACTTCCAGGTGAAGGTCCGCGGCTTCCGCGTCGAGCTCGGGGAGATCGACGCGGTGCTTACCGCGCACCCCGACGTGGACTACGCGGTGACCCTTGGGCGCGAAAACCCCAGCGGGACCACGATTCTGGTGTCGTATGTGACGGGCCGGTCGCTGGATCCGGATCAACTGGCGCGGTGGGCAGCGCGGAGCCTGCCTTCGCATATGGTTCCCACGTCGGTCGTGGTGCTCGACCAGATTCCATTGACGGCGGTCGGCAAGCTCGACCGAAATGCCCTCCCCGAGCCGCAGTTCGCGGTGCGCACCTACCGGGAACCGTCGACAGTCGCGGAGCAAGCCGTGGCCGCGGTCTTCGCTGAGGTGCTGGGCATCGAGCGGATCGGCGCCGACGACAATTTCTTCGAGTTGGGCGGCAATTCGCTGCTTGCCACGCGGGTGACGGCCCGCCTCGGCATGGCGGTGGATGCCCGTGTTCCGGTGCGTGTGCTGTTCGCCGCGCCCACCATCGCGGGTTGCGCGCGGGAGGTGGCCGAGCTCACCGGTACCGGGAGGCGCCGCGCCCTGGTGGCGGGCCCGCGGCCGGACCGTATTCCGCTGTCGCCCGCCCAGCAACGGATGTGGTTTCTCAACAGGTTCGATACCGAGTCGACCGCCTACAACATTCCTGTCGCGATCCGTTTGACCGGCGATCTGGATATCGCCGCGCTGGCGCAGGCTTTCACCGATGTCGTTGTGCGCCATGAGATCCTGCGAACGGTGTATCCGCAGCCTGCAGTGGATGAGTCGGGTGTAGCGGATCCGGTGCAGGTCATCCTGCCTCCCGCACACTCCGACCTGCCGCGGCTGGAGGTCCGGAACGTCGGCGCCGCTGAGGTCGAATCGGCTGTACTGGAACTGGTTTCGACAACTTTCGACGTGACTGTCGAGGTGCCCGTCCGCGCCGTACTGTTCCGGGTCGCGGACGGTCAATTCGTGCTGGGGATGGTCGTCGATCACATCGCGGGTGACGGCTACTCCGGTGGCCCGCTCACTCGTGATCTGGCCGCGGCATACGCGGCTCGTACGCTGGGGCGGGCTCCGGATTGGTCACCGCTCGCCGTGCAGTACGCGGATTACACGGTGTGGCAACGTGCGTTGCTCGGCAGCGCGGGCCAGCCGGGGTCGCTGGCAGCCGAGCAGATCGCCTACTGGCGGGGCGCCCTTGCCGACCTACCGGATGAGCTGGAGTTGCCGAGAGACCGGCCGCGTCCGCCGGTACAGTCGTTCGTCGGCGGTCGAGTTGAGTTACGCATCGATGCGCGTGCGCATACGGCGCTGACGAAGTTGGCGCGGGCCGAGGGCGCCACGCTGTTCATGGTTGTGCATACCGCATTGGCGGTGTTGCTGGCTCGCTTGTCGAGCACCGACGATATCGCGATCGGTACACCGATAGCGGGCCGCGGTGAGGCGGTGCTGGACGATCTGATCGGCATGTTCGTCAACACACTGGTGTTCCGTACCCGGGTGGACGCGGGTACGGGTTTCACCGAGTTGCTTGCGCGGCAACGCGATATCGACGTCCAAGCGTTCGCCCATGCCGATGTGCCGTTCGAGCAATTGGTCGAGGTACTGAATCCGGTGCGCTCGACGGCGCGGCATCCACTGTTCCAGGTGGGGCTGTCGTTCCAGAATCTGGCCCCGGCCAGGATGGAGCTGCCGGGCTTGACCGTCACGGCATTGGAAACGGATCGACAGCTGTCGCAGTTCGATCTGCATGTGATCATGGCCGACAGCTATGACGAGGCCGGTGTGCCGACGGGTATCGGTGGCTTCTTCACCTACGCCGCGGATCTATTCGACGAGTCGACGGTGCGCGGTTTCGTGGACCGGTTCGTGCGGGTGCTCGATGCCGTGGTCGCGGATCCGCAGGTCCCGGTCGGAGCTATCGACCTGCTCGCGACCGAGGAAAGTACACGGATCCTCACGGAGTGGAATGACACCGCGCACCAGGTGAATACGGCCACCACGTTGGTGTCGCTACTCGATGAGACCGTCGCTGCCACACCGGAGTCGACGGCGCTGGTCGCCGCCGACGGGACTCGGACCACCTACGGTGAGCTGGATGCGCGCGTGAACAAGGTTGCGCGGTACTTGATTTCGCTTGGTGTGGGCCCGGAGTCGCGGGTGGCGTTGGCTATTCGGCGTTCGGTGGACTTGGTAGTCGCGATGTATGCGGTGAGCAAGGCCGGCGGTGTCTACGTGCCGGTCGATCCGGATCAACCCGCGCAGCGCAGCGACTACATACTGGAGACGGTGGCACCGGTTTGTGTGCTGACGAACGCCGATGCGGGTTTCGGGACCAGCGCTGCGCCGGTGGTGCCGCTGGATCGACTGGACCTGTCCGCGGTGGACGCGGCCCCGATCACCGACGCAGAGCGGATCGCGCCGTTGCGCCCCGAGCACGCGGCCTATGTGATTTTCACGTCGGGTTCCACGGGGCGCCCGAAGGGTGTCGCGGTCTCCCACGGTGCGATCGTCAATCAGTTGCTCTGGAAGACAGCGCAATTCGGATTGACCGACGATGACGCGGTGTTGCTGAAAACGGCGGCGACGTTCGATTTGTCGGTGTGGGAATTCTGGTCGGCCGCGGTCTGCGGCGGCCGCCTGGTAATCGCTGCGCCCGACGGCCACCGCGACCCGGGATACCTGAACGAACTGATGACTCGTGAGCGGGTGACCACACTGCACGCGGTGCCATCGATGCTGGACGCATTGCTGACGGGTCGACTGCCGGACTCGTTACGCCGGGTGTTGGCGATCGGTGAGACTTTGCCCGCCGCGCTGGCGCGCCGATTCGCGGCGGTGGCGCCCGATACGTCGCTGTACAACCTGTACGGCCCGACCGAGGCGGCGGTGTCGATCACCAGCCACCAGGTGCGCAGGTTCGATGAACCGGCCGTGCCGATCGGCGGACCGGCGTGGAACAGTCAGGTATACATACTGGATTCGCGGTTGCGCCCGGTTCCGGTCGGCGTCACGGGCGAGTTGTACTTGGCCGGAGGGCAGTTGGCGCGGGGCTACTTCGGTCGCGCTGACCTGACGGCGGATCGTTTCGTCGCCAACCCGTTCCAGCCGGGTGCCCGGATGTATCGCACCGGCGATCTGGTGGCATGGAATGGCGACGGCGAGCTCGACTATCGGGGCCGAACCGATTTCCAAGTGAAGGTCCGTGGCTTCCGAATCGAACTCGGCGAGATCGACGCAGTACTTGCCGCCCATGCGGCAGTGGATTTCGCCGTCACGGTCGGCAGGGAGAATTCCGCTGGGGCAACGGTTCTGGTGTCGTATGTGGTGGCCGCCCAAGACCGGGTGATCGATCCGGATCGGCTGATCCACTGGGCCGCACGGACCTTGCCGTCGCATATGGTTCCCACGGCGATCGTGGTCCTCGACGGTGTCCCGTTGACCCAGGTCGGCAAACTCGACCGCGCGGCACTGCCCGAACCAGAACTCGGGACCCGTGCCTTCCGCGCACCGACAACCGCGCTCGAGACCATGGTCTGCGAGATTTTTGCGGATGTACTGTGTCTGGATCGCATCGGATTGGATGACAACTTCTTCGAACTCGGCGGCAATTCACTGATCGCCACCAAGCTGACCGCTCGGTTGACCGATGCGATGGCCGAAACGGTTCCGGTGATGTGGGTGTTCACCGCACCCACCCCCGCGGGCATCGTCGCGGAGTTGCGTGCGCGCGGCGCAGAGGGCGCCGGTGCCGACGCGGCATTCGATGTGCTGTTGCCGCTGCGGGTCTCCGGCGCCGCCGAGCCGCTGTTCTGCATCCATCCGATCGGGGGTATCGCGTGGTCGTTCGCCGGGCTGGCAGCCCATCTCGATACGGATCGGCCCATTTACGGACTCCAGTCACCCGCGCTGAGTTCGGCGGACCCACTGCCGGATTCGATCGAGGATTGGGCGCGGCACTACGTCAAACACGTTCGTGCGGTACAACCGGAGGGCCCCTACCACCTGCTCGGTTGGTCACTCGGCGGTGTGCTCGCCCATGCCATGGCCGTCCAACTCCAGGACGAGGGCGCACAGGTGGCGCTGCTGGGCATGATGGACAGTCGACTACTCGACACCGCCGCCGCAACCACCCTCGCGGGGATCGAGGTTACGGTGCCAGAACTGCTCGGTGGACTGCTCGGTGATCAAGCCGCGGAATTCGGCCTGGACGAAACGGTGGAATTGTCTCAACTGGCACAGCGGTTGAGCACGCTCCCCGAGCCGTTCGCATCCTTCGGGGCCGCGCGGATCGAACGGGTCGTGGCCGCAGCGATCGGTTCGGCGGCCCTCAACGCGGCATATCGTGCGCGGTCCTTCGACGGGGACCTCGTCTACTTGACCGCGGTCCACGACGATCCGACGGGTTCGGTCGGCGCCGCGACCTGGACGCCCGCAGTAGCGGGTTCCGTACACAACCATCCGGTGGCCACCACCCACTGGCGGATGACCACCGATGCGGCGCTCCGGTGTATCGCGGAGGTCTTGCACGAGTGGTTGTGACGCGACGAGCCAGACGTCGGTTCGCCATCCTGCGCCGCTGGTGACAAACGAGCCGCAGTGGGTGAAAACCATTGGCGCCGTGGAGTGAACGTGGTCTACGGTGCGCCTGTGACTACCGATATACGGGGTTCCTACGATGCACGGTTCGCTGGTGTCGCCGAGGCGCTCGCGGCATCGCTGAACGCCGACGATGTCGGTGCGTCGGCGGCGGTGTACGTGGACGGCGAACCTGTGGTCGACATCTGGGGCGGATATGCCGACGCGGATCGCACGGTGATGTGGCAGGCGGACACCCTCGTCAACGTCTGGTCGACGACCAAGACAATGGTGGCATTGTGCGCGCTCATACTGGCCGACCGTGGCGTACTCGATCTGAATGCGCCGGTCGCCAGGTACTGGCCGGAGTTCGCGGCGGCGGGCAAACATGAAGTGCTGGTACGTCACCTGCTCGGTCACACCGCGGGTCTGCCGGTATGGGACGACCCCGTCACGGCCGCCGACCTGTACTCCTGGCCGACCGTCACCGCGCGTCTTGCCGGACAGTCACCCGAATGGGAACCGGGCACCGAAGGGGGTTATCACTCGATCACCTTCGGCTTCCTCGTCGGTGAGGTCATCGCCCGGGTGACCGGACGCAGCGTAGGCGCATTCTTCGCCGAGGAAGTGGCAGTGCCATTGGGGGCGGACTTCCACATAGGGCTCGGCCCCGAACACGACCATCGCGTCGCAGCGCTCATTCCCGCGCCCGAGGGGGACCGCCCCGAGGGATTCTCGGTCGGAGTGTCCGATGCCAACACTCCGGCGTGGCGGCGCGCGGAGATCCCTGCTATCAACGGTCACGGCAACGCACGCTCAGTCGCCGCAGTCCAGTCGATACTCGCGTGCGGCGGCAGCGTCGGCGGTGTCCGCCTGCTGTCGCAGCCCGGTTGTGAGCGCGTGTTCGAAGAACAATTCCAAGGCCGGGACCGTGTGCTCGAACGGCCGATCCGCTGGGGCATGGGCTATCGACTCGAGGGTCGCACCTGCTCGTGGGGCGGCTGGGGCGGTTCACTGGTTCTGGTCGATTTCGAGCACCGGATGACGGTGTCGTACGTGATGAACCAGGTGCTGTGGACCGACGACAATATGCGAGCCCTGAGCATACTGATCGCCGCCTACGATGCCCTGACAGCCTGACGGCGCATCCGCTCAGGACGGCGAGCACGAAACCGCGAGCCGAGTGGTCGCTGGGCGAATGTGTTGGATCCCCCACGCAGTCGGCCCAGTATCGGCGGCAGGTCGGCGGCGGCGGACATTGCTGGTGCACGCGCGTTCGTCAAGCGAGTTCCCCTGACAGAGTTGGAATTACAGCCGGGACGCGCGCGGCCGAGGACCGGAGGCGTATCGCGGACATGATCGCCTCGGTGGGAGCGTCGCGATTCGCCGAGCCGGTTCAGGTAGTTATGCTGGGAATTTGCGAGATTTCATCTCAGTGTCTGGTCTACTTCTGAGCGATACCTGATCACCTCGCGATGGCAAACGAATACGGTTCAGATCAGCTGGTCATCGCGACTTACCCGGCAGCTGCCCTGCCGGGCTCTGAAACTTGTTCGAGCATCGCCACGAGTTTGCGCAACGCTGTCCAAGGAAGCAATGCGAGCAGGAGACCGGATGGCAATCGCTAGGCGACGTCGTCGCGCTCGGCACTTTGCTGTCCGCGACCGCACCCCCGGGCTAGATCGGCAACCTCACAACGATTAGGAGACCATCCATGCTGCTGTCCAGTTTTCGCCGCGCGTTCGCCATTCCGGTAACCTGCGTACTCGCCGCGACCGGCACGTACTTGGCCGCCGGCTGTGGCAGCCAGCCCGGCACCGACAGCACGGCAGAAAACCATGCTTCGGCTTCGACTCCTGCGTCGCCGCAACGGCCGGCCTTCACCTTCGGCGCCAGCTACGGACCGACCGTTGCCGCCGACCAGGCCGGACATCGATGGGCACCCGCCGCCGCCGCCGCAATCACCCCTGGGATACAGACCTATACCGAGGGCGCGGTCCAATGCACGGCGAACTACGTCTTCGTCGATGACACCGGCCATGTGTACATCGGCCAGGCGGCTCACTGCGCCACCACGGGACTGGTCACCGATACCGATGGCTGCACCGCCGGTAGCCTTCCCCTCGGGACCGCCGTGAGTTTCAACCGCAACTTATCGCCGGTCTCCGGGGCGACGACCACCACCACCGGTCAGCTCGCATATAGCAGCTGGCTGACCATGCAGGAAATTGGTGAGAAGGACCGCAATACCTGCGCCTACAACGACTTGGCGCTGGTGCGCCTCGCGCCGGAGGCCGCCGCTGAAGTCAATCCGAGCCTGCCGCACTGGGGCGGCCCGGTCGGCATCAATACCAGCGGCACGAATGCCGGCGACCGCCTCTACAGCTACTGGAACTCCCTGCTGCGTGGCGGAATCGCCAGCCTGTCCCCTCAGATCGGTGAAAGCAAGATCGACGATATCGCTGCCGGTGGCTGGACCCACGTCTTTATCGCGCCTATCCCCGGCATCCCGGGCGACAGCGGCAGCGCCTTGCTCGACCGCGATGGCTATGCGCTCGGCACTCTGTCAACGCTCGCCATTTCGCTTCCCATCGTCAACAACATCGGTGACATCAGCCACGAACTGGCCTACGCGCGAGCGCATTCCGGCATCTCGGGTCTGCGCTTGGTGCTCGGCACCGAGCCGTTCACGCCGGACCGCTGACCTGCCGATCTCGAATGCGACGACACTGGCCGAGCCGTCTGCACGGCGGCTCGGATCGGCCCACTGGCTTATCCTGCCTCGGGATTCGCTCTAGAATTGCTGAATATCCGACGCTCTACCTGATCGACGGCGATTTTGCACCCGTTGTGTCGAGGGTGCGGTGAGCAGTGCGCGTGGCCGCACGGCGGCCTTGCGCGGAACTTCAACCCGAGGGCGGCGCTCCATGACAGACGTCGATTATTGCGTAGTTGGTGGCGGGTTTGCTGGATTGACGGCCGCGCTGCGGCTGAAACAGGCGGGTCGAACAGTTTCGCTGCTGGAAGCTCGCGACCGGTCCGGCGGGCGCACGTTCACCGAGATGCGCCCGGACGGGGCCTGGATCGATCGTGGTGGCGCCTGGATAGGGCCAGGGCAGAACCGGATCTATGCGTTGATGAACGAGTTCGGGGTATCGAGTTACAAGCAGTACACCGACGGCGAGGCCATGATGGTGGTCGACGGCAAGCAACACCGCTACACGGGCACGATCCCGTGGACGATGAGCCCTTGGGCGGCGATGAACCTCGGTGCGGTGTTTCTCGAGCTGGGTCATATGTGCAAGTCGATTCCCCTCGAAGCTCCGTGGACAGCGAAAAATGCTGACAAGTGGGATCGGATCAGCCTGGCGCAGTGGCTGGATAGCAACACCCTGTCCAAGCCCGCCCATGAGCTCCTCGAGACCGCGATAGCCGGCTGTTACACCTCCGACGCCTCGGAGGTGTCGTTGCTGTTTGTGCTGTACCAGATGGCGTCGGGGGGCGGGCCCGGCTTCGTCTTGGGAGTCAAGGACGCCGCCGAAGATGCGCGACCGGTTGGCGGCATGGGTGCCATCTCTGGTCCGATGGCGGCCGAGATCGGCGACTCGATCCACCTGTCACAGCCCGTCCGGCACATCCATCAGGACGCCGACGGAGTGACGGTACGCTCCGACGAGTTGACCGTGCGCGCACGCCGCGTCATTGTGGCGGTTCCCCTGGCGATTGCGAGCCAGATCCTTTACGAGCCGATGCTGCCGGTCGACCGATCGTTCCTACATCAGCGGATGCCGAGCGGCTCGATCGTCAAGATTGCCGTCGTGTACGACGAGCCGTTCTGGCGTGCGGACGGGTTGTCGGGACAATCGGCCGCACCGGGGTCGCCCGCAACCATCACCATCGATGCCTGCACCGACGCTGGGCGGCCCGGGGTCATGTGTGTCATCACCGAGGGACCCATCGCGCGGCAGATCGGACGACTCGATGAGTCCGATCGAAGGAAAGCGATACTCGGTGCACTCGTGGAGCGGTTCGGTGAAAAGGCCAGCGCCCCCGTCGACTACATCGAGCAGAATTGGAGTGTCGAGCGCTACTCCGGCGGCGGGATGCTGAGTCACGCACCCACCGGTGTCCTCAGCCAATTCGGCCATGCTCTGCGTGAACCGTGCGGCCGCATCCACTGGGCCGGAACCGAGAGCTCTGCCGTCATGTGCGGTTGGGTCGACGGAGCCGTTCGCTCGGGAGAACGGGCGGCAAGTGAAGTGCTCGAGTACGAGACCGCGAGCGCGGTATGACATTCGAGACTCCTCGAGGAGGCTGGCGATGACCGAAAGCCCACGATCGATCGCCGAAGTCCACACAACGCTCCCATCAGGTGAGGAACAGGAGCGATTTTCCGGCTACGGGGTGATGGGGATGCCATTCGTCAGCGGCCACTACTTGGCGCTTCGGCACTTCCCTGCCAGCTCGGTCGGCGCAGGGTACGACTCGGTGTGGCATCGAGACCCGGCCGGCGAATGGGTGATCTACAGCAATATTTCCCCGGAGGCCAGCTGCGCCCGCTATTTCGGCTCAGCCCTCGAAGACGCACGGGTCGAACACATCTCGGTGACGTGGACGGGTCCGTCCGCGTTCACAGTGGAGGTGCCAGACAGGCTTGTGTGGGATCTCGAACTGGGACGATCGGCGGCGACGGCGGCGATGACGGGTCTCGGTCGCATACTGCCCGCGCCTTTGTGGCGACGCCCTGCCGTCCTGGCGCTCATGTCGCGGGTTGCGGGTCCGGCCCTCGGCGTCGGGCGAGTCCGGCTCAGCGGGACGTCCCCGAACGGTCAATGGTTCCGTGCCAACCCGCGGATGCTGTGGACCGTCGAGAACAGTGCTGCACGGATCGACGGCATCGATATCGGTCCTCCTGGGCCGCTGGCCGAGCAGGCGAGGTTGGGTGACTTCTGGCTGCCGCAACGCGGAATGTTCATCGTGGGCGAGGCATATTTCGAGCCATACGATGCGCTGCGCCATCAGGCGGCCCGCTCCAGCTCATGATGACCACGATCAGGACTGCGTGAACCGCTCTTATGCACACTGGGGCATGCAGCCATGAGTCCGTTCAGAAATCGCGCCCAGCGCGCGGCCCGAAATGCCGGTTCGCCGCCCACCTCCAATGCGGTGGGTCCGCACCTTGTCTGCTACAGGTCGCACTGGCCACTGCGATCGCGAAATCCAGAACTTCTTCCAACCCGGACCGGGTAATGGCCGCCAACTGCTCTCGACGGGATCTCCCCAGTAACCCGGCTCCGCCGAGTGCGTCGAGAAGGCCCGCTGTGAAGGCGTCGCCCGCGCCGACGGTGTCCACCACGCTGACCTGCGGGGCAATCCGCGTCACCGCGAATCGCGGAGTGCGGGCGTAAGCGCCGTCGGCGCCCAGGGTAACCACAACGAGCGCTGGCCCCCTGGCGAGCCAGTCCCGCGCTACGGTGCGCGGGTCCGTGCCCGGATACAGCCATCGCAGGTCTTCCGCGCTGACCTTGACGATGTCGGCAAGGCCGACTTGGCGCTCGACCCTGGCGCGTTCGCCGTCGATTGATCCCAGTAGGGAAGGGCGAATGTTCGGGTCCAGCGATATCGTCACCGAACCACTCCTTCGCTGTGTCCGCATCAGGTCTTCGACAACGGCTGCTCCGGGGTATAGGGCGGTTGCGATCGATCCGGTGTGCAGGCATAGGCAATCCGGCAGGATCCGCGGCGGTTCGGTGACATCCCAGGCGATCCGGAAGTCGTAGGTGGCGCCGCCGTCGTTGTCCAACGCAGCGAGGGCGATGCTGGTCGCCGACGACTGGGCGGGCAAGCGTTGGACAACCACATCGTTTGCCCGCAAATGCTTTCCCACGATGCGACCGGGCAGGTCGTCGACCAGCTGGGTCGCCAAGGTGACCTGCGCTCCCAGACGTGCCAGTCCGACCGCGACGTTCGCCGGGCTGCCGCCAGGGCGAGATGCGAAGACCTGCGCATCCGAGTCGGCGATGAGATCCAGCAACGCTTCGCCAACCACTGTGATCACCGGTGTGGTCCTCCTTGTGCCGGGTATCAGGCCGCGATTCGCGTTCCGTTCACGGGATGGAACAGATGTACTGCGGCGGGGTCGTTGACCTGGAGTGTTACCGTCTCAGCGAGTTTGGCCGGGGCACGGCTCGCCGAGCGGGCGACGAAGGTGAACGGCTCGCCGTCGAGGCCGGTGATCGGCGCACCGGGTATGCGCGCGTACACATACGATTCGCTGCCGAGTTCCTCGACGAGTTCCACGGTGACCGTGAAACCTGTTCCGTCGCGGCAGAGTTCGAGCTGTTCGGGCCGGATGCCGATGGTCACCGTGTCCAAGCTCGCTTCGGCGAGCCGGGTCATCTGCTCGCGCGACAATTCCATTGTGGTGCCTGCGATGTCGACGCCACCGGAGGTGAGAGGCACCCGGAACAGGTTCATCGACGGTGATCCGATGAACCCGGCGACGAACGCGTTGGTGGGCCGGTCGTAGAGCTCGGCGGGGGTGCTGAACTGCTGCAACCGGCCGTCACGCAGTACCGCCACCCGGTCCCCCATGGTCATGGCCTCCACTTGGTCGTGGGTGACGTAGACGGTGGTGGTGCCCAGCCGTCGCTGCAGCGCGGCGATCTGGGTGCGGGTCTGCACGCGCAATTTGGCGTCGAGGTTGCTCAGCGGCTCGTCCATGCAGAACACCCGCGGCTCACGCACGATCGCGCGCCCCATCGCCACCCGTTGCCGTTGTCCGCCAGACAGTTTCGCAGGTTTGCGGTCCAGATACGGGATGAGACCGAGTAGTTCGGCGGCCTCGGCGACGCGGCGTTTGCGTTCGGCCACCGGCACTTTCATCATCTTGAGCGCGAAACCCATATTTTCCCCGACGGTTTTGTTCGGGTACAGCGCGTAATTCTGGAACACCATGGCGATATCGCGGTCCTTGGACGACACACCGACCATGTCCTGACCGTCGATGCGGATGGAGCCGCCATCGATCTCCTCGAGGCCTGCGAGCATTCGCAATGCGGTGGATTTGCCCGAGCCCGACGGCCCGACCAGGACTATGAACTCACCGTCGGCGATATCGAGGTCGAGCGAGTCGACCGCGAGCGTCTCCGCGCCCGGATAGACACACGATGCGGAGTCGTAATGGATTGTGGCCATGAGTTTTTCCTTACTTGATGGCGCCGAAGGACAGGCCGCGCACCAGCTTGTTCTGTGCGAGCCAGCCGGCGAGGACGACAGGCAGGGCGCTGAGCACCGCGGCTGCGGACAGCCGCGCCCAGTACAGGCCCTCGCCGGTGATGAAGCCGACCAGGAACACCGGAATCGTCTGTGCCTGTACGGCGGTCAGATTCACCGCGAAGAAGAATTCATTCCAGGAGAAGATGATGCAGATCAGTGCGGTGGCGGCGATACCGGGCGATACCAGCGGCAGGATCACCTCGCGCACCGCGGTCCACAGGCTCGCCCCGTCCATGCTTGCCGCCTCGAGCAGCTCGCCGGGCACCTCCAGGAAGAACGATCGCATCATCCACACCGCGATCGGCAGATTCATCGCGGTATAGAGGATGACCAGCGCCCAAATATTGTCCAGCAGCCCGATATTGCCGACGATCACATACAGCGGCACGATCGCCGCCACGATCGGCAGCATCTTGGTGCCGATGAAGAACATCAGCGCGTCGCGGGTATTGCGCACCGGACGTAACGACAGCGCGAATGCCGCCGGAATTCCCAGGGCCAGAACGAGAATCGTCGACATCCCGGTGGCGAAGGTGGAGTTCAGCAGCGTGGTGCCGATACCGCTGTCGAGGACCGCGGAGAACTGGTCCAGGGTCGGGGTGAAGAATAGCTTCGGCGGATCGGTGTAGGCGTCGCCCTCTTGTTTGAACGCCGTCAGCACCATCCACAGCACAGGGAAGAACATTCCGATGCCGATCACCCAGGCCAGCGCACCCCACAGCATGCCCGCTCGGTTGTGCCGACGACGTATCGGAACCTGCTGTGCCGCAGTGGGTTTGTCGGCAAGCGCATGCGCGTTCATGCGGCTTCCTCTTTTCCGGTGAAGGACTTGAACAGCAGTCGCAACGCGAACGTCGCGACGATGGTGGTGGCGATGACGGTGACGACACCCATTGCCGCGGCCTGACCGATATCGAAACCGAGGAAAGCGCGCTGATAGATATAGAAGGGCAGATTGGAGCTGGCGATGCCCGGCCCACCCGAGGTCATCATGTACACCGCGTCGAAGGTGTTGACCAAGTAGATCGCCCCCAGCACGGCCCCCAGTTCGATGAACCGGCGCAGATGCGGGAGGGTGAGCTCACGGAAGATCTGCAAGGAGTTCGCGCCGTCGACGCGGGCGGCCTCGACGATATCGCGTGGCATCGATTGCAGCCCGGCCAGGATCAGCAGCATCATGAACGGCGTCCACTGCCATACCAGGTCCGCCATCACCGCGGGCAGCGGATACTTGCTCACCCAGTCGACCTGGCCGGCGCCGAACGGTTTCAGTACGAAATTCACCAGTCCGAACACCGGATCCAGCATGGTGGTCTTCCAGATCAATGCCGCCGCGACAGGAGTCACCAGAAACGGTGTGATCAGTAGGGTGCGGACGATGCCGCGGCCGAAGAACGCGCGATCGAGCAGCAATGCCAGCAGTAGTCCGAGGATCACCGAGATGATGACGGTCCCGACGATCATTATGACGGTGTTGAGCGCCACCTGCCGGAACTGGCTGTCGCGGAAGACATCCGCGTAGTTCTGCAATCCGATGAAATGGCGCGAGCCCGGCCGGACCAGGTTCCACGATTGCGTCGAGTAGTACAACGTGAAGACGAACGGCACCTGGGTGACCACAACCATGAAGATCAGGGCGGGTAGCAGCGGACCGCGCCTGCGCCAGCTTTCGGCTCGTGCGAGCCGGTCGCGCCGCGCGCGGGTCGGCGGTGGTGCTTGTTCCGTAGTCGAGTCGGAAGCTGCTGGCGCTGTGGTGGTTTCAGACATGACTACTGGTTCTCTCGATACGACCGGCCGACCGCGTCGGCATATTGCTGGGCTTGGTCGAGTGCGTCATGGACGCTGGTCCGACCCGCGACGGCGGCGCTGATCTGCTGGCTCACTCTGGTTCCGAGGTCCTGGAACTCCGGAATGGCGAGGAACTGAATTCCGGTATAGGGCACCGGCGCCACGGTGGGATGTTCCGGATCGGCCCCCTGCATCGACGAGAGTGTCAACGGTCCGTATGCCTTCGATGCCGCGGCGTATTCGGGAATTTGATAGGTCGACATCCGGCTGCCCGGTGGCACGTGTGACCAGCCGAGCTTCTCGCCGACCATCCGGATGTAGGGCTTACCGGTCATCCAGGAGATGAATTTCCAGGCCGCATCGGGTTTTTCACTGGATTTGGGAATCCCCAGCGACCAGGTGTACAGCCAGCCCGAGTTCGGCTTCTGCATGACCGGTGCCGGCGCGTACCCGATCTTGCCGACCACCTTGCTGGATGCGGGATCTTCCAGCACCGAGACCGCCGAGGTCGCGTCGTACCACATGGCGGTGTTGCCTTGGGAGAGCTGCGTGGCGCATTCGCTGAATCCGCTGGCGGCCGCCCCGGGTTCACCATGTTCGCGCACCAGGTCGATGTAGAACTCGACGGCACGAACCACTTCGGGACTGTTGAGCTGGGCGTGCCAGTTCTCGTCGAACCAGCGTCCGCCGAAGGTGTTGATCACGGTATTCAACGGTGCGAGCGATTCACCCCAGCCGGGCTTACCGCGCAGGCAGATACCGGAGCGACCACCGCCGGGATCATCGAGTTTCGCGGCGGCCTCGGCGATTTGATCCCAGGTCGGTTCGGCGGGCATGGTCAGCCCCGCTTGTTCGAACAGATCCTTGCGGTACATCAGGAACGAGGATTCGCCGTAGAACGGCACGGAGTACATATCACCCTGGTAGGACAGGGATTTCTGCAGGGAGGGAATGAAATCTTGCGCCTCGTAGCCGGGCGTCTCGCGCTCGTAATCCGACAGGTCGACCAGCCAGCCGTTCTTGGCCCACTGCGGTGTCTCGTAGTTGCTGATCATCACCACATCGAATTCACCACCGTGGGTGGCGACCGAGGCGGTGATCTTGGCGCGGGCCTGATTCTCCGACAGCGAGACGAATTTGAGTTCGATTCCCGGATTTTCGCGTTCGAACTCACCGGACAGGGCGATAGCGTCCTGCATCTGTGAGTTCGAAACCATCGCGATGGTGACGGTATCGCCGCTGGAGGTGAACGATCCGGCGCCCGCGCAGCCGCCCACCCCCATAACAACCGCGACAGCCAGCGCCGCAGCGGCCTTCGCATGGTGTCCATTCATCGGCCAGAACTCTCCTTCTTTTCCAGCAGCCACCGCGCACACTCGATATCGGTGACGAGAATGGTGGCCAGTCCGCCCCGCAGCGCACCGAGGACGGCTTCGTGCTTGGACTCTCCGCCGGAAATCAGCAGCGAGGTCGGGCAGGCCCGGATGGCGTCGAGTCCGACCGAAACCGTGCGTGCGGCAAGGGATCCCGCGACATCGCTGCCGTCGGCGCGGAAGAATCGGCCGCCGATTTCCCCGACCGCGCCCAGTTCGCCGAGTTCATCGAGGATCGCGGTGTCGAGATAGCTGCCTTCGAACAAAGTGGTGGCGGTGGAGACAGGTCCGACACCGAACATCATCACGTCGGCGTCTCGCCCCAAAGACATGGCGCGGCCGAGTAGCGAATCCTGTTCCAGCGCGGTCACGGTCGCCGGATCCGCGTAGAGCGGTGCGTGCAACCGAACGGGGGTGGCCTGCAATTGAACGGCGCAGCGGCCGAGTGTGTAATCGACGCCGGTTTGGTAGTCACCCGAGGTCATCGAACCGTCCAGCTGGACAACGGTCGCGCACCGTGCCGACTTCGTCCACAGCTCATGCGCGACCGCGATGGTGTCCGGGCCCCAGGTGAATCCGAGGGTATCCGCCGGCCGTAGTCGACGGTGCAGGACGCCGACCGCGGCGCGACCGAACGGGAGCAGGCTCGCCTGGGATCGATCGGGCACTTCACCGAGCACGACCGCTTCGGTGAGCCCGAACCTCGCCTCGAGTTCGCTCTCGACATCGGCGTGCACAGCCGAGCGCAGCTCGTCGGGGACGTTGATCTCGATGCGCACCAGCCCCTGCGCCCGCGCGCGGGCGATGAGCCGCCCGGCGGTCGGGCGGGAAACACCCAGCTTGGCGGCGATTTCCGCCTGGGTGGCGCCCTCGAGGTGATAGAGCTGCGCAGCCCGCAACGCCAACCGGACATCGTCCGGATTTCCCGGCCGGGACGCTTCGGTAGCCACTGTGCTCCTCATCGATGCCTGATCATCTGCTCAGCGTGTGAGCTATTGTTCAAGAGGCTACCATCGGAGTGTGACGTACACAACAGTCGAAGGGTCGTTATGAACGGGGCCACAACCACGGCGTTACGTGCCGCCAGGATCCACGGGCTCGCCCCGGAAGTTTCGGTGCCGACCTACGACCGCACCCGGATCCGCACCGGGATAGTCCATTTCGGCGTCGGCGGGTTCCACCGAGCCCATCAGGCGATGTACATCGATCGGCTACTGGAGCAGGGCGGCGCGACCGACTGGGGTATCTGCGGAGTCGGAGTGCTGCCCGCCGATCGGCGCATGCGCGATGTGCTGGCGGCGCAGGATGGCCTGTACACCCTGTCGGTCACCGAGCCGGACGGTACCTGGCGTACCCGTGTGATCGGCTCGATCATCGAATACCTTTATGCGCCAGACGATCCGGAAGCGGTAATCGAGAAGCTAGCCGATCCGGCAACCCGGATCGTCTCACTGACCATCACCGAGGGCGGATACAACTTCTCGGCGACCACCGGCGAATTCGACGCTGCCGATCCGGCGATTCGGGCCGATCTCGCGTCGGGCGGTCTGCCCCACACCGTATTCGGACTCGTGACCGAGGCGCTGGTGCGCCGCCGGGCGCGGGGCATCACGCCGTTCACCATCATGTCGTGCGACAACATCGAGGGCAACGGACATATCGCGCGAGCCACCTTCGGGGCGTTCGCGCGGCTGCGTGATCGTGAGCTCGGTGATTGGGTCGAGCATGCGGTGCGGTTCCCCAGCTCGATGGTCGACCGCATCACGCCGGTGACACCCCCCGACGCGTCCGCCGAGCTCTCGCGCCGCTATGGCCTGGAGGATCGGTGGCCGGTGGTGACCGAGCCGTACACCCAATGGGTGCTGGAGGATTCGTTCACCCTCGGCCGTCCCGACTTCGATGCTGTAGGGGTGCAGCTCGTCGCCGACGTCGCACCGTATGAGCTGATGAAACTGCGCTTGCTCAACGCGAGCCACCAGGCACTCGCCTATCTGGGATATCTGAGCGGCTACCGCCTCGTGCACGAAGCGGCCCAGGATCCGGACTTCCGCCGATTCCTGTTGCGCTACATGGACCGTGAGGCAACACCTACCCTGCGCCCGGTGCCCGGCGTCGACCTGGACCGCTACAAACACACGCTCATCGAACGGTTCTCCAATCCCGCGATCGGCGACACCATCGCCAGACTGTGTGCCGAATCGTCGGACCGCATCCCCAAATGGCTGCTGCCGGTCATCCGTCAGCAGCTCGACACTCGCGACGGATCCGGCGAGATCGACTGTGCCGCGACGATCGTTGCCGGTTGGGCACGCTATGCCGAAGGCATCGACGAGCACGGCGAGCCGATCGAGGTCATCGACCGGCTCCGCGACCAGCTGACACCGCTGGCCCGCCGCCAGCGCGACGACCCCACCGCATTCCTCAGCAACAGAACAGTATTCGGCGATCTGATCGACCGGCCCCGATTTCTCGACGCCTATGTCACGGCACTGCGTGCACTGCATGCTCGTGGCGCCCGGGCGACGGTTGCCGAATTGGCACGCGACGAAAGGCAGTGACGCTATGCGCTCAGCGGTCCTGGAAGCCGTCGGAAAGATCGCGATCGAGGAACGTGCCGTGCCCGAACCGGCTCCGGACGAAGTGCTCGTCGAGGTCAGCGCGGTCGGCGTATGCGGCTCCGATGTGCACTACTTCGAGCACGGTCGGATCGGCCACCACATCGTCGACCAACCGTTGGTGCTCGGCCACGAAGCCTGCGGTGTGGTGGTCGGATTCGGCACCGGTGCGCGACACCATCACCTCGGGCAACGAGTCTCGCTCGAGCCCGGGATACCGGACTTCACCTGCCGCCAATGCCGGGCCGGCCGCTACAACCTGTGCCCGCACATGCGGTTCTTCGGCACACCCCCGATCGACGGCGCATTCTGCGAATACGTGGTGCTGCACCAGCAATTCGCCCATCCGGTGCCGGATTCACTGACCGACGAGGCGGCCGCCCTGCTCGAACCACTATCGGTCGGCGTATGGGCATGCCGTAAAGGTCGGGTGAGTGCGGGCGACCGGGTATTGGTCAACGGCGCGGGCCCGGTCGGACTCGTCACCGCACAGACCGCGCTGGCTTTCGGTGCATCCGAGGTCGTGATCACCGATGTGAACCCGCAGCGACTGGCGCTGGCCATCGAATTGGGCTGCACACAAGCCGTAGACGTCGCCGACACCGCACTGCGCGACATCGGATTCGAACCGAATGTGCTGCTGGAATGCTCCGGACACCCACGAGCAATCAGCGACGCGATACGCACTGTGGCCAGGGCCGGACGGGTGGTACTGGTCGGCATGGGCGGCGACGATATTCCACTCCCCCTGCCCTACCTTCAGGAACACGAACTCGAGCTGACCGGAACGTTTCGCTACGCCAACACCTGGCCAACCGCGATCGACCTCGCCGCCACCGGACGAGTCGATCTCGACCGCTTGGTCACCGGCCGCTTCGGCCTCGATGAAGTCGGCGCGGCATTGACCAGCGGCCGCCACGACCACAGCTCGATCAAACCGATTGTGTTACCGGGCCGATAACCAGTTCCGCCGAACGTGCCCCCTCTTATTCATGGCGTTGTCAGTTGTACGCGCACTTAGCCGGGGCGCCCGGCGGTCTGCTCGTCCACCAGTCAAGCGCGTGACTGACGTATAATCCCAGCGCCGTCCTGACACGCCCTTTACACTCGCTAAGTAACCTTCGCCGATCGGACAACGCGCTGGATCGTGAAACCCCGGGAGTAGACGATGTTTTCTCGATGGAAAAACACCGCCGCATGCGCGGCTGCCCTGGTGAGCGCCGCCCTTCCGGTCGGCGTCGCCACAACCGCACAAGCAGCCCCGCAGCAGTGCCCCGACATGTATGTCGTGGCCGTTCCGGGCACATGGGAAACCTCGAAGTCCGAACCGGGCCGAGGGATGCTCGCCGCCGTCGCCGACGGCTTGCCCGGCGACGTCGAGACCGACTACGTCGCCTACACCGCGACCGCGTTCCCCTGGGAAGGCGAGGTGTACGGCCGCTCCAAACGCGAAGCCCTCGACAACACCCGTGGCCTGGTCAACGCGATGGCGCAGCGCTGTGGCGCAACTCGCTTCGCGCTGCTGGGCTACAGCCAGGGCGCCGACGCCGCCGGTGATCTCGCCGCCGAGATCGGCACCGGGCTGGGCGTCGTAGCGCCGGACCGCGTGGCATTGGTCGGGCTGATATCCGATCCCCGCCGCTCCCCCACCGACAACCTGATCGGCCCTCCTGTCGTGGGCGCCGGCGCCGGTGGTCCACGCCTGGGCGGTTTCGGCTGGCTCACCCCCAAGACCTACACCTTCTGCGCCCCGGGAGATCTGTACTGCGCAACCCCCGACGGCGACTTCGCCGCCCGCATCGCCGGATTCTTCGCCCAGATCTCCAACCCCGACCCCACCCAGATCGGCCCCTATCAGCAGCAGGCGGGCAACCTCATCGCCGACGCCCTCGCCGCAGGCGGTCTCGGCCTGCTCCACGACCAGCTCAACAACTCCGCCTACGAAGAACGCAAAAAACAGATCGACGATTTCCTGAAGTCAGGGATCCACCAGAGCTACCCCCACTACGCGATCGACCCCGGCGGCGTCACCCCTCTCACCTGGCTGCGCCAACAGCTGATCGACGCCGCACGCAATTAGTCGCTTGCGCCCCTAACTTCCCGGACATGTCCCACGGTTCTGCCGGACACCCGGCGCTCCATCTACCCGTTGGCATGTGCGCTCGTCTGGAGCTACTGATGGCTGCACGGCCCACCGACGCGCTCGCAGCAGACCGCATGTCGGTGATTCCCGCCAACCCGCGTGGGCACAAAAGGATCTCGACGAAATACACCGGCAGACCCTAGGCGCGTGACAAGGATCGGGTCGTCGCTCTCATGGAGCCCGATCAACAGGGCATCAGCTGAGACCGCGCGCTCGAACCACTGGACGGCTCGGAGGGTTCTCGGGATCCGGAGCAGCGTACGGAAGCGCGAGCCGAGTCGGGCGCGTTCGGTGTCGACGTCGAAGTAGAGCACGCCGGTGTCGCGGCTCAGGGATCCGGCGTTGCACCGTGGAGTAGGACACCCCGGTCTCGGCGGTGAGTTGGTTGCCCCGGGGCCCGGCCATCGGCGCGCAGCAGAGCGAGGATACATGGGTCGACATCGTCCCAGCTCGGTGTCGCGCCGTCGCGCCGCGCGACACCTCGCCCGGTAACGCCGGATTCGCCGTCGTCCGACGGGCCCCGAGCGCGTCATCGGCTCGAGTTCACGCCGGGCCGCGAGCGAAGGTCCGCTGCGAGATCGGGTACGCCGCATGCCGATTCGCGGCACCGTCGAATAAATCAAGCGAATTTGATCATCTAATTCGCATGAGCGATAAAGATCAAATTGCGTCACCTAGGCTAAAGATAGTGTTTGCCTATTATTAACCGTGATTATTTGCACAATAAGAAAAGTAGATTTGCAGATCACTTCTTAATAACATTTGGGGTGTGCGCCGTGATGGCGTCGTTATCCATCTGTGAAAGGAAGCTCCGTACATGGTCTCTCGCAAGGTCTTTGCCGCCGCCGCCACCGTCTCCGCCGCCGCCCTGTTCTTCGGCCCGGTCGCGGTCGCCTCCGCCGCTAACCCCGCCGCTAACTCCGCTGCCACCGGCTCCGCTGCCACCGGCTCGGGCTCGGGTTCGGCCGATGGTGGCTCATCCACGGGTTCGGCTGGCTCGTCCTCCGGTTCCGCCATGCTCGACTCCGGCAGCTCTGCCCTCGACGGCGGCACCTCCGCCATCCTCAACATCATCGATGCGATCACCGGCGTCAGGGATCTCTCCCAGCCCAAGCCCGCCTCCTAATTCGGGTCTCGGTAGATCGCCGCTTCGTCCGGGTCCCCTCACGGGGCCGGATTTCTTTTGTGCCGCTCCGCCTCACATCGGCGGGCGCGCGCTATTGCAGTGAATTTGCCGGTATCCAAGCGATAATTCGCTGTGTCGAGTAGCCACAGCCTATGAAATCTGACGATTCCGTTTGCCTGCCAATGAGATAGCTCTCCGCGCCGTGCGTCCGGGGCTTCCTTGAAGATCAGGTCTTGTGCCGTTCGGACAACTCGCCGGACGGCACAAAAATTTCCGGAAGAGTTCGAGACGCAACCGTCGTGGCGGCAGTGGCCCCCGAAGACCGAACTGGTCTACGGGCGGGGCGCTCGCCTACAGCACCACCATCTTCCGGTCCGTGCCTGTGTCGGCCGTACCACCTTCGACGGTCTCCACATTTACTTCGAGAGCGATCTCGTCGCCAGCCTCGAAACGGTCGTCCGCTTGGCTCGCAGTCACGATGATGACGGCCTTGTGCTCGATCCCGTCGCACGTCGGTTTCGCATTGCCGATGCCTACCAGGATATCGGCGATGCGGACGTTGACTCCGAGGTGACCTTTGCCGTCTTTTGCGTGACATGTGTAGCGCAGCGGAACACTCAACTTCTCGCCTGTCGCATCAGATCCCACGATTGCTACGCCGTCGGCGTCGATCTCGATAGTCGTCGGCTGGGTCGCCTGCGCAACGCCGGAGACGATGAACGTCGCCGCGGCGGCCACTGTGAGCGCGACAACGGGGGTCCGAAAAGGAGTAAGCATGTGTCCTCCAAGAGCATCGGAATTCTGGCTGCACAAACAAGAGCAGTCCACGGAAGCGGTCACACCGCTCGCTGCGGCGGCATCACGTTAACCCCAGTCACCGCACCCGCCTCTTAACAACACCCGATGGCTTCGTTACGTGTGCCGATGCTCTGTGGACCTATTGCGGGCCGTCGGCCATATCGAGAAGCAGGGAGCAACTCGCGCCCCTGCCCCTCGTGCGCCGCGCCCGGTGCGGGATTGACCAGACACAGGCACTAGCTATCGGGTTCCCAGACCCCGTCATCGGCCCAGGAACCCGGACCACGGCGTGGCTGTCGGCGGCCCGTCCGGCGGTGGCGTCGAACGCGAGAACGCTTCGGGTATCCGGAACCCGCTTTCGGCGACCTCGGCGCGCAGAAGCGCGAGATGTTCCCCGCTTCTCGTCGATATCTCGCCGACGCCCAGCGTGATCGCCGCACGCATCCGGCCGGAACCGGCCACGCCCCATACGGCCAGACGCATACCTGCCTCGTCGGCTCGCCGCACGAAGCCCTCGGACAGCAGTGGTACTGACGGGACCGCGATCGCGCGGTTGCCGAACACGCCATCCAGTCGCCCACCGACGGTCGCGTCGGACACAACCGGAGTTCCGTAGGCTGTAACCGAGCACGGAAAATTTCGCCTTGCTCACCGCGCGGAAGGCCAGAACATCACGCGCGAACGCCTCCCGCCGGCCTCGGCGAACTCCGGCCTGGCAGCCCACCTCCGCAGACAAAGTGCGCGCGCCCCTCGGCGGAGTCGCCGGCCGCCCGGCAAGCCCGCACCGCTCTGTGAGCTACCGATCGAGGCCGATAAACAGGACCTTCGCGTCGACGGTGGCATGGGCTTCGCTTTGACTGAAAAGCCCGTTGTGATACTCACAATACGTCCAGGCACCGACATTGAGCGTGTACGTGTGATCTGGTCGCATTATCCACATGACCTCGATCGGGTCGTTGATCCCAAATCCATCGGTGTTGTGGAATTTCAGTTCGCCGTTGCTGGCTCGCTCATGCCAATGCTTGTCGGTACCGGAAGCGACGAGGTTGCCGTCCTCGAAGACGGTGACCTCGGTCCCGCCCTCGCTTGTCGCATTCCCTCCGATCGGGGCTCCTGCCACGCGATAGCTGTCCCAGGTTGTCCGGGCCGGGCGCGCCGCCGCGGCAGCAAGGTGGTCGGTTGTCAGCGCGACGCCGATACCAGCATGGCCGGTCACCCACGTTCCGGAACCGATGACGTCGGAGGCAACCTTCGCGGTGCCGGCGATACGGTCCGTTTCCATGTGGGGGCGGAGTTCTCCATCGCCGTTATGCCAATGCCAGTCGTAGTGGTAGGGAAGGCCGATGAGTTCGAACCCGCGTAACTCGATCAGCCCAGGACTCGACGAGTCTCGGACTGGGCGGTGCACCACGCCGTCGCCGCCGGAGTAGTCCGGTTGTCTCTTCGCCCGAAGGACACGCAACGCTGCGGACGCGTCCTGGTCTTGCTCGATGCTTTTCAGCAGCGGCGCGTGGATTGCCCGCATCAACTCGGCATGTTCACGGTTTTCCGCTCGCCGCCGCGCCACGCGTTCGGAATGCCGCTCGATCATTGCGGTAATCGACTGTTCGGCAAAAGGCCGTTGATCCGCTGTCACGCATTCGCCGAACCTGATTTCCACCTCGCGCTGAGCAGACGCGGAATCTATTGAAGGCATTATGCCTCCTCGGTTGGCTGTAGGGCTGTAACCATGCGGTATCACGCGCCGACCGACCTGCCCGCACACCCGGATCGTGAATAGTCGACATACCAGGTCGATGACGGCGGCCAGGGGCCTGACCAGCCACCTCGCGGCGCACCTTCACGTTGTCACGCTGTGAACTTCACGAACTCCCGCACTCTGAGTATGACCAGTTGGTTCGAGATGTCATCGTCAAACAGCTCAAAACGCTGGACGGCCTGCGTCTCCCCGCACAGGGCACCTGTGCACGCTGATACCACCACCCCGGCGACGTCGCATAGTATCTACCTCCCCGGACGACAACCACAACATCAACCCCTTCCAAGACAGTCTCCGCTGCCGCACCCGCCATACCATCGGTCGGCAACTTCACGGTCAATGACTGTGCCCAGCATGATGCAACTTCTTTGAGAAGGCCCAGCGCGAAAGCATTCATGCATCGGCAAGTCTCTCAACCAGAAATTCGATGATCTCGTCGCGGACCGCTGCGGTGGGTTCGCCTTCGGCATCAATCAAATGAGCCGTCACAACGCTGTGAGCGCAGCCGACGAACTGCTCGAAGAACGGCGGCGGCGCGGGATTCGCCGCGTCAGTGGAAAGGACGCGAGGCTCGAAACGGGGGCCGAGGGCCTCGGCATAGGCGGCGAAACGCGCTGCGGTGCAGAAGCGGTCGCCCTCGAAGCGATAGGCGCGCACGACCAGATTCTCCCGATCCAGAACCTCGCGGACAGACGCCAGGTCCTCGGATGAAATCTCCAGCCCAGCAGGATTATCCAGCGGCAGGGAAGGCTGGCAGAGCACGGGGGCGAGCATCGACGGCTCCAGCATCATCGTCAGGGCGAAGTTGCCGGTAAAACACATTCCGACCGCGCCGACTCCCCGACCACCGCATTCCCGGTGGGCGAGGGCAGCCAGGGCACGCAACCAGTCGGCGACCGGACTCGCAGCCCCGCCGCCGAACGCACGGAATTCGGCACTGACACAGGCACGTTTGAATACCGCGAGCCCCGCCTCGGCCTCCGGGGTAGGCGCCATCGCGGCCGAACAGCGACGGCATGTACACCGTGAGCCCGGCGTCCCGGACCCAGCGGTCGAAGCGGACCACATCGGGACTGATACCGGGCATTTCGGCCATCACGATAACCGCCGGTCCGGCTCCCGACACGTACACCGCGCGTGCGGCACCGTCGAACGTGACCTTCCGGCAGTGGAAGTCGTCGAGCCGATCATCGCGGACATTATCAAAGGAGGGATGCTGCAGATTCACACCATGCCGGTCGCAGGCTGGCATAACCATTGACTGAACCGCCACTTTTCGGTCCAATCTTGCCAATAATTACCCATCTGATCCTCGAGGGTGTGCTCGAAGGAGCGCTCGGCATGGGCATCGACATCGTCGACACCGCTGCCGGACTAGCCCAGGACCGCACTCCCTCGCACCGCGACCATCTGCTGCGCCAACGCGTCATCTCCGTCGATGGCAAACCAGTGCGATCCGGAAGCGAACGATCAATTCCGGTAACAACCGAAAGCCTGTCCGCCACTGTGAAATTCGATTCAACCGATATCTCGGTTCTGCTGGGTCCGTCGGCCGGGACCGAGGGACGAATTCACGAACTTCTGTCACGCCCCGACACTGTGCAGGCCATTGAGCTGATCCGACAGGCCGCTGCCAACGGTGCAACCGTTGCCGCGTCCTGCTCGGCAACCTTCATCCTCGCCGCCTCCGGCCTGCGCTCCGGCCGCACCGCCACCACAACCTGGTGGCTCGCCCCCTTTTTCACCCGCCGCTTCCCTGACATCACCGTCGTGGTCGACCGCATGGTCATCGACACCGGTCCGGTTGTCACCGCCGGCGCCGCCTTTGCCCACGCCGACGTCATGCTCACCCTCATCGCCCGCCTACACAGTGCGGCGCTGGCCGACCACGTAGCGCGCTACCTCGTCCTCGATTCCCGCATGTCCCAATCCCGCTACATGATCCTCGAACACCTCCGCTCCACCGACCCCGCCGTGCGAGCCCTTGAACACCACATCACCACCAATCTCAGCCGCCAGCTGAGCCTCGCCGAACTGGCCAGCGCCGCATCCGTCTCCCCCCGCACCCTCGCCCGCCGCACTCACACCCACCTGGGCATGTCCCCCACCGAATACGTCCACCGCCTCCGCGTCAGCCATGCCGCAGCCCTGCTGGCCACCACCGACGACCCCATAGACACCATCGCCGCCGCCACCGGCTACGCCGACCCCGCCGCCTTCCGCCGCATCTACCGCCGCCACACCGGCGAATCCCCCACCACCACCCGGCCCCGCACCCGAACCTCGACGCCGAACTGACACCACAGCCGCTGCGGCCGTGGTGGTTTCGGTGATCGCCACATCACCAGCGACCTCGCGAATCGAGATGACGCTGCCGCCCACCGCGCTACCACGAACCTCCTACCCCCGCCGCGGCGACGCCGCCAACCCAGGCTCACTGGTTACTCGTCGATCTCGACCGATCCGGCACGACTGACCCGATCCACCGACCCGGCAACACTGCTGTTGGTGACCGGCTGATCAGCCTGTACTCCCGGCAGCCCACTTGCCCGATGCTGGCGGTGGAGGTGGTGTTCCGGCAGGGCTACCGCGGCGGATCTGTTGATATCGCGCAGCAGCGCCGATCCGCGGGCACGGCACAGGTCGCGACGTCGGAGCCCAGCTGGTAGACAGCATTGGGAGCGGTCCGGCGCCCATTGGTATTCCGTTGGTGGACTGTTGGTCTCGGCGCCGATGCTCGAGGAGCCCAATGGTTCCTCGAACGTACGGAGCTGAAAGACCATGAGCCGCAAGATCATCGGCGGTGCCCTCGTGGCGCTGGCCATCGCAACCACCGCCGTCACCGGTCTCCCGCACACCGCCGCGCCCGCCGCCGCGGCCACCACCTGCGATAACGCCGACGACCCTGTACACGGCTACCAGTACTTCGCGAACAAGTACCCCAACAATGGCCTCGGCGCCATGTTCGCCCTGAACGACCAGTTCGACAAGATCGAGCGCGCCGTCTTCTGCCTCACCAACATCGAACGCGCCAATGCCGGTGTCCCCGAACTGAAATGGAGCGACGACTTACGAAACAGCGCAGCGGATTTCGCCCGCCACGCCGAGGGACGTCAATGGTGGACCGACGGGGCGAACTCTCACGACGATCCCGACCTCGCCGGTGTGCCGGTGGACACCCAGATCCAGCGCCGCGTGAAGTCCTACAACCCCTGCACCTACTACGAGGGCGATGCCCCCGACGTGAACCGCTGGTCGGAGAACACTTACGCAGGCTGGGGCTCGAACACCTTGACCACCGCCCGAGCAGCCCTCACCTGGTGGATGAACAGCCCCACCCACAAGGCCAACATCCTCGACCGCAACGTCACCAAGCTCGGTGTAGGTGTCCGTGCCGGCGCCGCCCGCCCCGGCTTCGACACCAGCGACCCCGCGGGCATCTTCGTCCAGCAATTCGTCTCCTGCAGCTGACTTCCCGGGCCTTTCTGCGATTCCATCCGTCATCACGGCCGATTCAGCAGGACGCGGCCCGGTCGAGCAGCAGCGTCCGCTCGGCTTGGTTGCCGGTCATCGCCGCGGCCCGTTCGAACTCCGAGCGTGCCTCGTCGCGACGTTCGAGCTTGAGCAGCAGATCACCCCGGACGGCAGGCAGCAGGTGGTAGCCGCGCAGCGCGGTGAGGGCGGACAGCTCATCGACGATGGCCAGCGCGGCTGTGGGTCCGTCGGCCATCGACACCGCGACGGCCCGGTTCAGCTCGACCACCGGCGAGCCGGTGAGTGCGCTGAGTTCGTGATAGAGCTCGGCGATGCGGTGCCAGTCGGTAACGGCGGCGCTCATCGCGCGGGCGTGACAGGCGGCGATCGAGGCCTGCAACACGTAGGATCCGCGTCCGCCGAGGTGTTCGGCCCGCCGCAGCGCACCCTCGGCGTGGGTGATGAGCAACCGGTCCCAGCGGGTCCGGTCCTGACGGTCCAGCGGCACCGGTCGGCCGCCGGCGTCGGTTCGGGCCCGCAGCCGCGACGCCTGGAACTCCATCAGCGCCACCAGTGCGTGCGGCTCCGGTTCGTCGGGTGCGAGCGCGGCGAGCATCCGACCGAGCCGCATGGCCTCCGCACACAGCTCTGCACGCATCCAGGAATCGCCGCTGGTGGCGGCGTATCCCTCGTTGAAGACGAGGTAGACGACCTCGAGCACCGAGGCCAGCCGTGCGGTCAGCTCGTCGCCGACCGGAACCTCGAACCGGACCCCCGCGTTCGACAACGTCTTCTTCGCGCGCGAAATCCGCTGACCGAGCGTGGTGGGCGGGATCAGGAAGGCGTGGGCTATCTCGTCGGTGGACAGTCCCGCCACCGTCTTGAGCGTGAGCGCCACCCGGGCGTCGCGGCCGAGCGCCGGGTGGCACGCGGTGAACATCAACCGCAGGACATCATCGTCGACTTGCCTGTCGAATTCGATCGCGTCCATCGGATCCTCGCCCTCAGGCGTCTCGCGGGCGAGCAGTGCGAGCTTGCGCTCCAGATTCACCTGGCGGCGGACTGTGTCGACCGCGCGACGGCGGGCGACAGCCAGCAGCCAGGCGCCCGGCTTGTCCGGAACGCCCGACTCGGGCCACTGCTCCAGCGCCGCGATCAGCGCATCCTGGGCCAAGTCCTCGGCCAAGCCCAGGTCGTTCACGATTCGCGCCAGGGAGGCGATCAACCGCGCCGACTCGATCCGCCAGACCGCCTCCACGGTCCGCCGGGTCGCACTGGTCACCCGATACCCTCGGCCCTACAAGCCCGGTCGTCTCACGCCTCGCTCAGCTCGGGCGTCAACGCCTCGCCGAAGTCCTCGGCGGTGTACAACGGCCGCACCTCGACGACACCATTGCGGATCGGGGCGCGGCGGACCCACTCGAGCGCCTCCTCGAGCGAGGACACCTCCCAGATCTGGTAGCCGGCGATCAGCTCCTTGGTTTCGGCGAATGGCCCGTCGAGCACCGACGAGCCACCCTTCTCGTCGAAAGCCACCCGCTTGCCGGCCGAACTCGGCTTCAGGCCGTCACCGGCCAGCACCACGCCGGCCTTGGCAAGCTCTTCATTAAATGCCTCCATCGCGGCGAACTCCTCGGCGGTGGGCGGAACCCCACGCTCGGTGTCCTCGGTCGCCTTCCCCAGAATCATGACTCGCATGTTGTTGCTCCTTAGCCGTCGCCGGGGCCGACCCACCGTTCGCGGACCGTCTCCACCCTGACTCACCCCTACGTCGAACGGCAAGCCGCGGTTTCGACATCGACACCGAGAAATTTCTGCGCGGCAAGTAGACACCACTTCCCAAGTCCGGCATCGACGCCAGCCCAGCCGCGTCCCTCGATCGGCGAAACCGATCTCGGCTTCGCCGTCAGTGGTCGGTCATCAGCTGACCGTCGAGCACGGTTCCGCAGCACGAATGCGACTCGCTGCGAGACCGGCAGCGCTCGGGGTACGGCGGTGCGACAACAGTTGTCGAGCGCGGTCACCGCCATCCAAGACATGACCTGCGGGTTCGGTGGATCGTTGATGATCGGCGCTCGTCCACGCGTCAACTGGTCGGCGGCTGAATACTCGTGCGATGTCCTACCGTCACCGCTACCAGCGGAAAACGCGACGTAAGCGGCTTACGGCGCCGTTCGGTTGGCCTGAGCCGTCTCCGTGGGCGGATGCTATTTGGACGACGATCCCACCGAGACGTACCTCCTGCATGGTCGCTGGGTGTGCGTCGATAAAACACACACCGGTTCGGCTGACCTCGACGCATTCTTCCTGTTGGGAGCCAGAGTTGTCCGAGTGCTCGAGCGTGTCGGTGTAGTAGGCGATCATTCCGCCACTGAAACTGGCGTTGAAACCGGTCACTCGGCGCCCGGCGCGGTCGGTAGTGCGGTCCCGGCAGGGATCGCAGACCGCGCGGGGGTAGCGTTCCTGGTAGATCGTCGGCCGCTCGCAATGCGGGCAGGGCTGGGTGTATCGACGCCCAGGGATTGGGCTTTGCAACAGGGAATCGTTGCGGGCGAGGATTTTACGACCGGAGTCTTCCTGGTTGCGGTTGCGCCACAGGACCAGCAGAACGAACTCGGCGTAGTCGGCTGTCTCGGTGTCGATCGCTGCGCGCCCGGGTATCTCGTCGATGCGCGTGAGGCCGGCATCGTAGGCATCGAGCGCCACTCGGTGCGCCACCGAGAGTTCACTGTCGGGGATTTGTCTGTTGGCATGATCGGCTCGAGCCAGGTGTTCGGCGATCACCGTTTCGATGGTGCTTCCGTCCACCGAAAGTACCCCGCTGCCGTAACCAGTCGTGGTCACCAGGACATAGCCGTCCATCTCGCCGCGCAGCGTCTGCAAGAAGGCGAAACCTCGCCCGTAGCGGGCATTCTCGAGCCCCTGATGGGTGTAGGGGACCAGAGTGCCGGGATCCTGGGCCAGATCGCGCGCTTTTCGCAGCGCTTCCTCGTAGGTCAGCGGAGGGCTCGGGTCTGGACTTTCCATGGCCGCCAGCCTATCGAGCCAGATATTTCGGGCTGAATTGAAATTCGGCACTACGGGATGTCCTGACCTGCAGGGCATCTCGGCGCAATCGTGCGGACTCTGTTCTGGTGCCCCAGAAACGACCAATCGCGATTCCGAATATTCCCGCTGCCGCTGCCAAGATCGCTGGCGTCATCGTGCCCCGATGCCCGTATCTCGTACCGGGTGTGAGCCTACCTATCAACAGCCTTGTCGCACACGAGAAATGCGCACCATCCGGCATGAGAGGCCACTCGTCCCAGGTATAGCCAGCGCGCGAGGACGGCGACGTACGAAGCCATTGGTCCGCACGATCAACGGCCAGACCGTCGAAATTCGCGGTCCCATGATCAACGGTGTCTTCAAGATCGGCACCGCGTACATTCCGTGACGTGGCGCGAGAACCGAGGAGAGCCGATGAGTAGTACACCGATTGAGCCGCGGGCCATGACCGAGCTCGAAACCGGAGTCGTCACCAAACTGCTGTCCTCCGGCAAGGCCGGTGCTGGCGACTATCTGGCGCAGATTCCGTTTACACAGGTCAACGCCACCTGGGGTGTCGGTTCGCCCAGCGTCGATGTGGTGGTGCCCTCTGGCGTGGAGACCGCATCCGGTTCGACGGACGGAATCTTCGCCAATGGAGCCGTCACCGACCACAACGGAGCACCGATCGGCGAGGTCATTTTATGGGTCGAGCACGGCAGGCTCAGTGGAATCGAGTACGCCTGGTACACGGACGTGCGTCCACAGACGCTGCCCGAGCCCGCGCAGATCGAGGTCTTCTAGTCCATAGATGACGCACCTCGAGGCAGGATTCGCTGACGGAGTGTCGGTGCCCCGTCGTGGGGCCACCACGTTGCCGCTCGTGGGACCACCGACAGCTGGCCGGAAGTGAAACGGGTTATCACATTGCTGATTGGCGGACGCCGCCTCACCAAACGGCCGATAGGCGGCTACTCAACACTGGTGCCAGGGCTGGATCCCGGCCAGGATCTGGTCCAGGTGCCCGGTGGGACGCTCTCCCAGTTCACGTCTGCCCTCCACTCGACGATCCGAACCCGTCCGGCACACCGATCTCACAGCACAGTTCCCGAGATACCAGCTCATTCCATCATTCTCTTGCGCTGTCGAACACCGCTATATGCCAAGTGACGCTTCGCTTCTCGCATTCCGGTCAGTCGTTCAGAGTCACCGTCAGAAGCTCGACCGCACAGTGCTGCAAACTTCATGGGCAGGTCCCGTGAGGGCGGTCGAATGCTCTCACCTCGGCACGAAGGCCCGATGTCGGAGATCAGCGTGTCGAATCGACCGAAATCACGCAATCGCCTGCGGCACTGAGCGAGACGGCCGATAGTCGTTTGAGTGCATCGTGCTGTCTCCATCTATGGACCCCTGCGACGGGAGAAGTGCTGTGACAAGTCTCGACAACGACCAGACCAGCCACCGCGACACGGTTACCGACACCGGCGAACGACTCACGCACCTTCTGGCTGGGCCTCACGGCCTGGGCACCGAACTCGCCGCACGCTTCTCGACGATGACCCGGGCCGAGCCCGAACCAGCGCCACCGCCCGCGCCCGGCGCGATGCCGGCGGCCACACTGCCCAGCACCGGCTTACGGCACCTTCGCGACACTGGAACTCCCCTGGGCGAGAGCGCGTTTCGGATACCGGTCCGGCACGCGACGGCCGAGATCGAGCCCTACCGAGAACTTGCCTGGGGTGACGGTTCCGCGCCGCCACTGTACTGCCCGCCCGCTACCCGGATCGACGACAATCTCGCCGACCGGATCGACGATCGCCTCACCACATGGGCGGAGTCGATCGGGTTCACCGACGACGAGCTCGAGAAGCTGCGCCGGACCGGCTACGGACGGCTGGTCATGCTGACCCACACCGATTCCGACGACCCCGACCGACTGCTGGTCCCCGCCCAGATGAACACCGCTTGGTGGATGGCCGACGACTACTACGCCGACGATTCGGCGCTCGGCGCGGACCCGACCCGGCTGCCGCAACGACTCACCTTGGCGATGGCGGCCTTGGATCCGTTACCCGACGCGGGCGAGTTCACCACTCCGCTGGAGGAGGTGCTGCGGGAAGACAAGGTGCTGCGTGCTTTCGGTTCCGCGATCGCGAATCTGCGCGCCCACGCCACCCCGGGGCAGGTGCAGCGCGCCTGCTACGCGACGTTCACGATGTTCGTGTCCTGGACCGCCTACGCCGCGTGGCGACACACCGGCGAATCACCTTCCGCGTGGGAATATCTCGCCGCCCGCCAGCACGACACCTTCTACACCTCGATGACCCTGATCGACCCCGTCGCCGGGTACGAGCTGCCCGCGAACCTCTTCTACGACGATCGGGTCCGGCAGGCCGTGTTCCGGGCGGGTACCGCCGCCGTCCTGGTCAACGACCTGTTCTCGATCAAGAAGGATGCCGCCGACGAAGTACCCGTCAGCAATATGGTGCTGCAGATCGCCGCCGATCGTGGGTGCTCGCTGGCCGAAGCGACCGAGGTCACCGTCGACCTGCACAACCGGATGGTGCACCAGTTCGAAGCCGACCATCGCGCCCTGCACGCCATCCCCTCCCCCGAACTCCAGCTGTTCATGCGCGGCGTTCGCGATTGGATGGGCGGCTCGTTCGAATGGCACAACACGAACCCGCGCTACCGCTAGGTCGGTCGTACCCTGGCAGTAGCCTCCTGATACCGCCTGCGCGGCACACATCCCACCAACCCTCCTTGCAGTCGCCGACCAGACGTCTGCCATGGATACGCATTCCGGCGAAGTCGCCGCGGTCCTTGGCGCCGTTCTTCGCGCGTTCGATGCGGTCGTCGACGTGCTCGGCGAGGTAGGCAGCGGTCGCCGATTCGTGGCGGTGCCAGTGGTTTTCGCGCTGCGGCGGGATCGGGTCATTCGGGGGCTCGGTCCGGGTAGTGGACGCGTCCGCCGTCGATGAGGAGCGACGCGGCGGCGAACTCGCGGTCGTTGCCCTGCAGCAGCGGCAGAACGTCCGCGGCACGGAAGATCGGGGGTTTGAGGTGCGGCCAATTGCGTTGGAACGCTTCGACGACTTCGACAATCGTCTTGCCTTTGCACGCGGGCGGGCTGACCGATTCGTTAGGATCAGGCATTGCGGTCCGCTCTCTCGGTGGCGGCGCGGGCGCGCTCGCTGATCTTGTTGTAACTGGTGGCTGGAACCGTTGCTGCCCTGCGGTAAGAAGGCGGGATGCCCGCCGAAAAACGACAGCTCATCGACGGTATCCGGTCGCGCACCCGCACCGGAACACCGTGGCGAGATGTGCCAGCGCGCCGTAGCGGCGTATCGGCTGGGAAGGGCCACTGACCCTGGTCACGACGCTCATTCCGTGTCGAGGACGCCGACGCCGTTTAGGCGAGTGAATTGCTCCTCGGACCGCACGGTGCGGCAGGCGTCACCCGCAACGACTGACCTTCATTGCCGCGGACGGGAACCCGTTCGATGTTTGCCATTGTTGGGAACATTTGATGTGAGAATGCTCTATCTGCAAGGGCGCTCAGCGCCATGTGAAGCGATCGTGGGCGCGGGGTGCAGGTCGAAAGGTTCGCCGACTCGAAGTCGATCCCGGCCAGCACGCACGCCGCCAGCAACCCTATTCATGGCATTGAGATGCTCACCGTTGCAAGGCAATAGCCGCAGCCGATGGCAATCGAGGCTGCGATGGCGGCTTGGTGCACCATTCGGTCTGCCAGTGACCAAGCCGTGGTCCACGTGTCTCGAAGTCGCCAGCAGGGGTGTCAGTAGATATCAGATGTGTTGCACCACAATATATTTCGCATCACCGAGTCGGCCGCGGCGGTAGCGCGGACGCCGGATTCGATCAGTGGCCGAGTAATGGATGCCGTCGCCGAGCCGCAATCGCTCGGATCCACTAGCAGGTCGAGAAGTGTTGCCCCAGAACGCCGATGTTGTCTTCACTGGTTTCTCACTGCCGGGAACCGCGCGGGCAGAGGCAATACGTCACCTGTCACGGCTTCGAGGGTTGTCATATGAATCCGCGCTGAACGTTGCGGACGCTTCGACACCTAGGCGGTCAGGGGGAGCAACCGCAAAGAAGACTGTTCGGTATATACCCACGGTATGATCCGTGCGCGTGCCGACGCCGCAGCACACGGCCACGCAATGATGAGGATTTTGCGTGTTGGAGGTGGGCGGCCTATGCGGTCCCGGTCTATGGAGGACGTGCGGGATTGGCTCATTGCCAGAATGGGCGAGCTGAGCCAGGTGACCCCCGCCGCGATCGACGGACGCGAGCCGTTCACCCGCTACGGGCTCGATTCGCGGACTTTGACCATGCTTGCGGGTGAGCTGAGTGCGGCAACCGGCCAACCGGTGTCGCCGACCCAAATGTGGGCGCATCCGACACCGATTGCATTGGCACGCTGGCTGATCGGGACCAGGTCGGAGCCACTGCAACAGTATGAGGCACCGGGTTCGGAGCCACAGCCGATCGCTATCGTCGGTCTCGCCTGCCGCTTCCCCGGAGCTCCGGACGCGGCGGCGTACTGGCGACTGCTCAGCACCGGTTCGGACGCGCTCACCGAACCTCCGGACGGGCGGTGGGACGGGGACAGTCCCCCACGCGGCGGGTTCATCGATGGGATAGACAAGTTCGATCCCGAGTTCTTCGGCATCTCTGCGCGCGAGGCTCCACACGTCGATCCGCAGCAAAGGTTGATGCTCGAATTGATGCAGGAAGCCCTTGATGACGCGGGTATTCCGGTAGGCGGTCTCGGCGGCAGCGGGACCGGTGTGTTCGTCGGCGCGATGTGGAGCGAGTACGGGGCGGGAATTCGCGCCGACCCGGATCTGGTCACCGAACACACGTTGGCCGGAGGCGATCCGAGCATCATTCCCGCCCGATTGTCGTACACGCTGGGTGCACGCGGACCGAGCCTGCTGGTGAACACCGCGTGCTCATCGTCACTGGTCGCCGTGCACCTCGCGGCGCAGAGCCTGCGGGCGGGCGAGTGTGACATCGCGCTGGCCGGTGGTGTGAGTCTGATGCTGGCGCAGGATACGGTGCATGCGCTGGCACGGCTCGGGGCGCTGGCACCGGACGGGCGTTCCAAGGCGTTCGATGCGCGCGCCGATGGGTACGGCCGTGGCGAGGGCGCCGGGATGATCGTGCTGAAGCCATTGGACCGGGCGTTGGCCGACGGCAATCCGATTCACGGTGTCATCAAGGGCAGCGCAGTAAATCACGATGGGTTCACCAATGGCCTGACCGCGCCGAGCTTGCTGGCCCAGGAGTCCTTGCTGCGCAGCGCGTATCAGCGAGCGGGCGTTGCGCCGTCCGAGGTCGGGTACGTTGAAGCGCACGGGACGGGAACGGCGCTCGGTGATCCGATCGAGGCGAGCGCGCTGGCCACTGTGCTCGGCGCGGAGCGGGCGCCTGACCGGCTGCTGCCGATCGGGTCGGTCAAGAGCGCGATCGGGCATCTCGAACCGGCGGCCGGGATCGCCGGGCTGATCAAGGTGCTGCTGGCGATGCGGCATCGCACGCTGCCGCCCTCCGGCCAGTTCGCGCAAGCCAGTCCGCACATCCCCTTCGAGGAATGGGGCTTGCGGATACTTTCGCGGCCGGAGAAGTGGCGAGGCGACGCCGGAGGCCGCCTCCTCGCTGGGGTGAGCGCATTCGGGTTCGGCGGGACGAACTGTCACGTGATCCTCGAAAGCGGCGAAAACGCTCCGATCCACCTGCTGCCGCTCGCCGCGGACAGCGAGGACGGCCTTCGTGTCGCCGTGCGTGACCTGGCGACCGTTCGGGACCGGGCATCGCTGGCCCGGTTGTGTGCTTCCCTCTCGGCGAAGCCAGAAGGCTCGCACCGGCTCGCGCTGTCGGTGCGCGACCCCGATGATCTCGCGGCTGCCAGCGAGAAGTTCTACAGCGGCTACACCGGAGCCGGAATCAGCACGGGAACAGTCGAAAAAGCCCCGCCGAGAATCACATTCCTGTTCGGCGGGCAGGGATCACAGTGGACCGGAATGGGCGCGTGGCTGCTACCTGAGCCCACATTCCGGTCAGCGATCAACCGGTGTGAGACCGCGCTGCGCCGGCACGTCGACTGGTCCCTCACTCAGTTGCTGACCTCGGCCGACCAGAGCTGGATCGAGCGCACTGAGCTCGCCCAACCTGCAATTTTCGCGATGCAGGTCGCGCTGACCGAGCTGTGGCGATCAAAGGGAGTCGAGCCCGATGCCGTCGCCGGGATGAGCATGGGTGAGGTGGCCGCCGCGCACGTCGCCGGTGCGCTCAGCCTCGACGACGCTGTGTTGATCATGTGTCGGCGCGCCACGTTGGCGGGCAATCTCTCCGGTCACGGCGCTATGGCCCTACTAGATCTGTCCGTTGCGGACACGAACGAACTGGTGTCCCGACACACGGGCCGGGTGTGGGTCGCAGGCGAGGCCGGACCGGAATCCACTGTGGTCTCGGGTAACCGAGAGACCATCGACGCAATGCGGCATGAACTCGCTGGGCGATCGATCGGGTCGGCTCTGATCAGGGTCGACTACGCCTCGCACAGTCCCTATGTGGATCCGATACTGCCCGGTTTGCGGGACGCGCTCGCGAATGTGCGGCCGGGCGAGACCCGAATACCGTTCTATTCCTCGGTCACCGGTGAGCGGATGGAGGGCACGCAGTTGGTCGCCGAGCACTGGGTGCGCACCGAACGCGAGCCATGGCGATTCCGAAACACGATGGAATGCTTGCTTGCCGACGACAGTCACATCTTCATCGACGTCGACTCGCATCCGATTCTCGCCCCGGTGGTCGAGCAGAACGGTGGCCGGGCGCTGCCGACATTGCGACGAGGCGACCGTGACTGCTCGACGCTGATCGATTCGCTTGGTGCGCTCTACGTCCGAGGCGCCGCCCGACCCCCCGTGCCGGACCACGGCCGGACGGAGTTGCTGGTGCTTTCCGCTCGATCGCGTGATTCCCTGTTCGCATCGGCGAACGATATGGCGCGCAAGCTCATCAGCGACGATGGAACCGCCCTGGGTGACCTGTGTTATACGGCGGCCGCCAGGCGGGACCATCACGAACACCGCCTCGCTGTGACGGGTTCGTCGCCGAATGAGCTGGCCGACTCCTTGCGCGCCACGGTCGGGGGCAGCATGCCGAGCAACACGTGGATGGGCACTGTGGAGCATGGCGAGCGGCGCCGGACGGTGTTCGTGTGCTCCGGTCAGGGTTCGCAATGGATCGGAATGGGCCGGAACCTGTTGACCGAACCGGTCTTCCGCGCCGCCGTCGAGGAATGCGACGAATTGCTTCGGCCACTGACCCGTTGGTCGCTGATCGACGAGCTCACCGCATCGCCGGAACACAGCCGCCTGCACCTCACCGCGGTCGCGCAACCCGCGCTGTTCGCAATTCAGGTGGGGGTCATTCGGCTATGGCAGGCATGGGGACTCGTGCCGGATGCTGTTATCGGCCACAGTGTCGGCGAGGTCACCGCAGCGTATGTGGCCGGGGCGCTGTCTCTCGCCGAATCGGTCGAGGTGGTATACCACCGCAGCCGGTCGATGCACGCCGCGGTGGTGCCCGGGGAGGGCGGCATGGCTTCGGTCGAACTGCCTGCCGAGCGGTTGCGCGGCATGCTGCGGGAATACCGGGGGGAAGTGGCGATCGCAGCGGTCAACGATCCGTATTCGACGGTCGTCTCGGGCAGTGACTCCGCACTGGCGGACTTGCTCGGACGGCTGCGTCGCGACGGCGTCGCTTTCCGTGAACTCCGGGTCGGTTACGCCTTCCACAGCGCGCAGATGGATCCGGCTGCGGATGACTTGTCCCAGGCACTCGGCACACTTGCGCCCGAGTCGAACCGGTTGCCCGTCTACAGCACAGTTTCCGGGAAGCTCGCTGCCGATCAGCGATTCGACTCGGACTACTGGAAACGAAACGTCCGGCAAACCGTACGGTTTGCGGATGCGGTGGACGCGGCGATCTCCGACGGGTACCGAGTTTTCCTGGAGATCGGCCCGCATCCGGTCCTGATGGAAAATATCCAGCGATGTTTTGCCGCCCGCGGCATCGATGGTTACGTCTTCGGTTCATTGCGCAGGGACGAGGACGACCTGTCGTCGCTGCGGCGCGCCGCCGGCGCGCTGTATGCGGCCGGTTGCGCGCCGGACTTCGATCAGCTCCTGGGTACCGGTCGAGTCGTGTCGCTGCCCGCGTATCCGTGGCAGCGAAAGCGGTACTGGCTCGCGGCGGACCGGCGCGCTGTCCTGTCCCGCACTGCCGAAGGTCACCCGCTGCTGGGTCCCGGTCTGGTCTCGGCGGTCGAGCACGGAACCCGGTACTGGCACCGCGCTCTGGACCCGGCACACCTGCCGTATCTGGCCGGCCTCACGGTGGGCGGGAGCGTTGTGCTTTCCGCGGCCACCTTCGCCGAAATGGCGTTGGCTGCGGCCGCGGAGGCCTATGAGACCACGGATATCGCCGTTACTCGGCTGACGTTCGAACGCTTGCTGGAGCTGACCGCCGCGGTGTCGCCCACGACCCAGACGGTGATCAGCACCCGGGACGAACTCTTCCAGATGTTCAGCCGCCGTGGTCCGGACTGGGTGCGGCATGCGCTGGCCACCGTCGGCCCAGACACTGGTACGCCGCACGTGCACGAACAGCCGGCTTCGATCCGGAAGCGCTGCACGACGCGCCGGGACGGCGCCGAGCACTATCGGGCACTGGCCAGGGCGGGACTGGATATCGGCGAGCACCTGCGTGGGGTCTGCGAGTTGTGGTTCGGCCAGGACGAGGTGCTGGCGAGAGTCATCCCGCCGACACCGTCTCGCCGTGCCGATTACCGCGTCCATCCCGCGGTGCTCGATGCTGGTCTGCAGGCGCTGATCGCCCTGTGCAACGGTTCGTCAGGCAGTTATGTGGTGACCGAGATCGGCCGGTTGCGGGTGTATCGGGCGCCGACCGGCCCGGTCTGGGCGCACGCCCGATCGGCCGGTCCGGGTGGTGACCTCTACCTGCTCGACGACGACGGCCGGGTGCTGGTGGAAGTCGAGGGCGTGCGTCTGAGCTCGCTCGCGCCCACCGATCCGGATCCGGCTGCCGATTGCCTCTACACCGTGGAATGGCGCGAAGCCCCGCACCGAGAATCATTGCGAGAGCGGATCGGGCCGTGGATCGTGTTCGCGGGTGAGGACGCCCTCGGCACCGAACTCGCCGACGCGTTACGTGCGCGAAACATTCCCTGCGATCTGAAGACCGACCGGGCACTCAGCTCTGCCACGACCGAGTCGCTGCGCACCGTTCTTCCCGGACAACCACCTGCCGGGGTGGTGCACATCGGCAGTCTCGGCGCCTCCAGCGCGAGTGCGCTGGCCGAGGCTTTGACCGGAATGGGATGGCGGGATCGGCCACGACTGTGGCTGCTGACCCGTGCCGCACAGGCAGTCGGCGCGGATACCACTCCGGTCAGCGTCGACCAAGCGTCCCTGTGGGGACTCGGCAGGGCGATAGGGCTCGACTGTCCGACGCTGTCCGTCACGCGAGTGGACCTCACGGCGCGGCCGACGCCCGATGAAGTGGCCACACTGGCAACAGAATTGCTCAGCGACGACCGGGATACCGATGTGGCCCTGCGTCCCCACGGCCGGTTCGTCGCCAGGCTGGTTCGGGTGCCCGCGGCCGCTGAGCAGGCGGCGCAGTTGCAGTCAGACGGCACATATCTGATTGTCTGCGGGGCCACGGCATCAGCCGAGCCGTATGCCCAGTGGATGACCGACTGCGGCGCGCGCAACATCGTGATCTTGGGCCGGGCCGCTGCCATCGTGCCGATCGACGTCCCGGGGGCCCGGGTGCTGACCGTCGACACATACGATACCGGCGATCATGAGATGAGCTCCCTGATCGCCGAGATCGAAACCGCCGCAGGCCCATTGCGCGGGCTGATCCACACGGGGAATGGTGACAGCGCATGGCGGTGGCACCAGCACACACTCGATCGCAGGCTCGATTTCTTTATCCTCTGCTCCTCGGTCGCCGCATTGTTCGGTCGCCCGGGTGACGCACCGGACAGTGCTCGGCTGGATGCCATCGCCCACCACCGCCGTGCCCTGGGCCTGCCCGCACTGAGCTTGCATGTCGCGCGGGCAGACACAGCGGCACAAGGCATCGCCGAAGCGCCCGCGAGGAGTCTCACGCGGGCGTTGGATCGTGGTATCGGCTCGAATCTCGGTCGGCTCGCAGTCATGGATCCGAACCTCCGACACTGGTTCGAGTCGTACCCCGGAGCGGCCGGCGCGCCCTTTTTCGATGCGGTCGAAACCAGGGCCCCCGATAGACCTACCGCATTCGCCGCCAGGCTGGCCGCGGCCAGTGTCTCCGAACGAGGCGCGCTGCTCGAGGAGCACCTGACGCACCAGCTTTCCCTGACGCTGCAACGAGATCCAGTGAACCTGAGCCGGAGGGCGACGTTCCAGGGCATGGGCATGGGGTCGATCATGGCGGTGGAGCTACGCAACCGGCTGGAGTCCACGCTCGGCATCCGGTTGTCGGTCGCGCTGCTGTTCACCTATTCCACCGTGGCCGCGCTCGCGGAGTTCATCGCGGATGAACTTGCGGTGACGCAACCCTCGGCGCGGCAACCGGATTCGGAATCGGAGGACGAGCCATCCCTGATGACGGACCTCGATCTACTCTCGGATGCCGAAGCCGAGGCCATGCTGCTGGACAGTATCCGGCTGGTCGAACAGGAACTGGGCAATGACTGAGCAGGCGTCGGTGAAGCAGGCTCTGACGGCAATCCGAACGCTGCAGGCACGGTTGGACCGCGAACTGCTGGCGAAGACCGAGCCGATCGCCGTCATCGGCATGAGTTGCCGGGTGCCCGGCGGCGGCACCAGCCCGGACGAGTTCTGGCGGCTGATCGACGGTGGCGTCGACGCGATCAGCGACGTGCCCCCGGACCGGTGGGCAGCCGACGACGGCGCCACCGCGAGCCGCTGGGGCGGCTTCCTGTCCGGTGTGGACCGATTCGACCCGGCCTTCTTCGGTATATCGCCTCGTGAAGCCGAGGCGATGGACCCCCAGCAACGCCTGCTGCTGGAAGTGACCTGGGAGGCGTTGGAACAGGCGGGACGGGCCCTGCCGGAGCAGTTGAACGGCTCGCGAACCGGTGTGTTCGCCGGCGTCGTCGTCACCGATTACGACCGGCTCAGCGTCGGCAAGCGCGATATCTACACCGTGACCGGCAACGGGCACTCGTTCCCCGCCGGACGGCTGTCGTATGTGCTCGGGTTGCAGGGGCCGAGCATGGTGGTGGACACGGCGTGTTCGTCGTCGCTGGTCGCGGTGCATCTCGCGGTGCAGAGCCTGCGATCCGGCGAGAGCACGATGGCGCTGGCCGGTGGTGTCAACGTGATGCTGGCCAGAGACATGACCGACATGATGGCCAGCTCTCGCGCACTGTCCGGCGACGGGCGGTGCAAGACCTTCGACGCGTTGGCCGATGGCTACGTCCGCGGTGAGGGATGCGGGATGCTGGTCCTCAAACGTCTGTCCGTCGCGGTGGCAGATGGCGATCCGGTGCTCGCCGTGATCCGTGGGTCCGCGGTGAACTCCGACGGCCGTTCATCCGGGCTGACCGCGCCGAACGTGTCCGCGCAGAAAGCGTTGCTACGTCAGGCATTGCGCAACGCGCGCGCCGACGCGGCGGATATCGGCTATGTCGAAACACACGGCACCGGAACGCCCCTGGGTGATCCGATCGAAGTGGATGCGCTCATCGATGTGATCGGAAAGCCGAGGGAGGACGGCTCACACTGCGTGCTCGGTGCGGTGAAGACCAACATCGGTCATCTCGAGGCGGCTGCCGGGGTGATCGGGTTGATCAAGGCCGTGCTCGCGTTGCGCTGGGAGCGTATTCCGGCGAACCTGCATTTGCACACGCTGAATCCCCGGATCGACCTCGACGGAACCGCTCTGGTGCTGCCGAGAGAACCGGTCCCGTGGCCGAGACGCGACGGTGTGACGCGGATGGCGGGAGTCAGCTCGTTCGGTATCAGCGGGACGAACGCACACGTCATCGTCGCTGATCCGCCGGAGCGAGTCGAACCTCCCGTAGCTGCGCCCACCTCAGGGTTCGCCCTGGTACCGATTTCCGCGCGCGACGCACAGGGGCTGATCGAACTTGTCGCAGCGTTCCGGACGACGCTGGCCGACAGGCAGGCCGAGATCGCCGATATCGCCTACACCGCGGCCGTCCGTAGACACCATCACGAACACCGTGCCGCACTGGTGGTGTCCGCAGACGGACAACCGCAGCTGGTGTCGGGTACCGAACCTGCCCAACGGCACCGGACCGTGTTCGTGTTTCCCGGACAGGGCTCGCAGTGGCTCGGTATGGGCCGCGCGCTGTTCGACAGTGAGCCGGTGTTCCGCTCGGCTGTCGAGGCGTGCGACGACGCGATCCGCGACGAAGCGCAATGGTCGGTCATTGCTGAACTGACCGCCGATCCGTCCGAGTCCCGGCTGAATCGGATCGACATCGTCCAGCCTGTGCTGTTCGCGATGGAGGTCGGCTTGGCAGCGTTGTGGCGATCGAAGGGCATCGAGCCCGACGCGGTCATTGGCCACAGCTTGGGCGAGGTGGCCGCCGCGCACGTGGCCGGCGTGCTCTCCCTGACGGACGCGGCGCGAATCATCGTGCGCCGCAGCCGGTTACTGCGCACACTGACCGGACGCGGCGCGATGGCGCAGGTGGAGCTGCCGTTCGAGGAGGCGAACGTGGCCCTTTCGGAGTGGGCGGACCGGGTGTCGATCGCGGCGAGCAACAGTGCGCGTTCGACTGTGCTGTCTGGTGCTCCGGACGCGCTGGACGAGATCGTGGCCCAGCTGACCGATGCCGGGGTGTTCTGCCGCCGAATCAAGGTCGAGGTCGCCGCGCATAGCCCGCAAGTCGACGCAATCACCGATGAGTTCGGCCGTGAACTGGGTGTACTGGAACCGAAGGCCGCCGCGGTGCCGATGTGGTCCACCGTGCTCGGAAGTTTCTGCGGCGGCGCCGAACTGGATGCCGCCTACTGGGTCCGCAATCTACGAGAACCCGTGCTGTTCTCCGAGGCGGTCCGCGAACAGATTGCGGCGGGCCCGACGGTATTCGTCGAGTTGAGTCCGCACCCGATCCTGCTGACTTCGATAGAAGAGGACGGCGGTACGGTCGTCGCGTCAGGTCGTCGCGGACACGACGAACGCGAGATATTCCTCGGATCGCTTGCCGCGCTGTATGTCCGGGGCAGCCGGGTCGACTGGCCCGCGCTGCACCCCGGCGGCGGGCGCTGCGTACCGCTACCCGCTTATCCCTGGCGGCGCGAACGTTACTGGGTGGACCGGACTCCGGTCCACCCAGAGCAACGCGGACACCCGTTTCTCGGCGAGCCGGTCAGCCTCGCGACCTCGCCGGGGACTCGGATCTGGGAGCGGGAACTGGATCTCCCCTACCTGGCCGACCACACTGTCGACGGTGTGGTCGTGTTCCCGGCGTCGGGCTATGTGGAGATGGCGCTGTACGCCACCGGGCGATCATCGGTTCTGAATGATCTCGTATTCGAACGTATGACAATTCTCGGCAGCGACGGCTCCGGCCACTTCCAACTCATCGAGGACGCCGACGGCTTCCAGGTATATGCCCGCGCGGACAATTCCGAGCCGTGGGTGCGCTGTGCACATGGGACGATCGGCCGTGCCGACGACGGACCACCTACGGCCGAGCCGCTGACCTCGGTGCGGGACCGCTGTCGCACCGAGGTCACTGCGGACGAGCACTACGCGCGATATGCCGGGCGAACCATCGACTACGGCCCGGCCTTTCGTGGCGTGCAACGAATCTGGACCGGTGCGGGTGAGAGCATCGCGGCGATCGAACTTGCGGAGTCGTCAACGGGGTACGTCTGCCACCCGGCCCTGCTGGACGCCTGCTTCCAGGTCCTCGGCGGTGTACTGCTCGACCGGCTGCCGACCGGAGGAATCGTTCCGGCGCGGATCGAGCGGCTTCGAGTGCACGGGCCGATCGGTCGACGGGTGTGGGTACACGCGCGCGCAAGGTCCACCGAACACTGTGGTGATCTGCTGGTGCTCGACGAGGACGGCACCGTGCTGATCGAGGTCGAGGGGCTCACGGTGGCCGAGCTCGCCGAACCGGATCCGTACCGAGACTGGCTCTACCGGGTGGATTGGGCCGCGGGGGAACGTGTCGCAGCGCCGGATCGGCGTGACGGGGTTGCCGGTACCTGGCTGGTGCTCGCCGATTCCTCCGGTGTCGGCAGCGCCCTGGCCGCACTGCTCGAACAACGCGGCCGAACCTGCGTCCTGGTCGGCAAGGACGATATCGACGTTGCCGACGACGAAGCCTGGAACGCACTGCTGGACAACGTCGCCCAGGGCGAACCGGGCTGTGCCGGTGTGGTGCACCTGTGGAGCCTGAATACCACCGACACCGAATACATCACCGCCGATACCCTGACCAAGGATCAGCACACCACCGGGCTCAGCACGGTGCGCCTGGTCCGCGCGCTCGCTCGCCTGGGCCTGCGGGACCATCCCCGCTTGTGGCTGGTCACCCGAGGAGCTCAGCAGGTAGGCCGCGAACCGGTTGCGGTGTCCCAAGTTCCGCTGTGGGGACTGGCAAGGACATTGAGCGTCGAGCATCCCGAACTGGAATGCACCCGGGTGGACCTCGACTCGGAGTGGACGCCCACTCGTTGCGCCGCGGAACTCCTTCCCGAACTCGTCGCATCAGATCGCGAAGACGAAATCGCGCTGCGCGAGGAAGGGCGGAAGCTCGCCAGGCTGGTACGGACCCGGTTCGACTACGGGAATGCCGAGCCGGCGCTGACCGGCGGGACATACCTGATCAGCGGTGGGCTCGGCGGGCTCGGTATCGGCCTGGCACGCTGGCTGGCAACCCGGGGGGCGCAGCACCTCGTGCTGGCCGGACGGCACGAACCGGGTCCGGACGCACAGGCGAGGATCGCCGAGCTCAGGCGCGATGGTGTCGAGGTGGTGGTGGCGCGCGCGGACGTCGCCCAGCGCGCGGACGTCGCCAGGGTGCTCGCCGATATCGACGACCGGATGCCACCACTGCGCGGAGTGCTGCACACGGCCATGGTGCTCGACGATCGGACCATTCTGGGACTGGATGCCGAACGATTCGATCGGGTCCTGGCACCCAAGGTCCGCGGCGCGTGGAACCTGCACGAACTGACCGGGGACCGGGAGCTGGACTTCTTCGTCATGTACTCCTCAGCGTCGGCTGTGCTCGGTTCACCGGGACAGGCGAGCTACGCGGCCGCCAACGCATTTCTGGGCGGGCTCGCGCGGCATCGGAAATGCAGTGGCAGAACGGCATTGTGCGTGGACTGGGGTCTGTACTCGCAGGACGGAATCATGGCGAGGCGCGAGTCGGAAGGGCAGCGACTCGCGCACCGGGGGGTCGGCACCATCACCCCTGCGCAAGGTGTGGACATCCTGGGTCGCCTGCTGGGCGGCAGCGCCAGCCAGGTCGTGGCGGCGAATCTCGATCTGCGGCAATGGCTCGCGTTCTACCCGTCTCTGGCCGGTGCGTCGCTGTACGCCGAACTCGACGACGACAACCGCGGGAACACCAGCGGACGGCCCACCGAGTTCGCGGACCGGCTGCGCGTGGCCGCCGCTGCCGAACGCCCGAGTTTGATCGACACCGTCGTGACCGGACAACTCAGCCAGGTCCTGCACCTCGACCCAGCTCTGATCGACCGGAAAGCGCCGCTGACCACTATGGGCGTCGACTCGCTGATGGCGCTCGAACTACGGAATCGGCTCGAATCCGCACTAGGCGTACGACTGTCGGCGACGCTGCTGTACAGCGCGCCGACAGTGCTCGCGCTGACCGGACAGCTACTCGACGCGCTCGGCATGGCCGAGCCGCAGGCGACCACCGGCCAACTAGATGAACTCGGAGATCTGGACATGGACGATCTGCTGGCGCAGATCGACGATTCGATAAACCGGCTCGAAGAGGGGGAGTTCACGTGAACATCGCCGACGAGCAACGTTATCGCACACAGCTCGTGAAAGCCGCTTCCGCGCTGCGCACGATGGAAGCCGAGGTCGTGCGGCTGCGGCGACAGCACACCGAAGCTATTGCGGTAATCGGCATGGGCTGCCGTTTCCCGGGTGGCGCCGACGACCCCGAAGCATTCTGGACGCTGCTCTCCGACGGTGTCGACACAGTGTCCCAACGACCCGACCGTGCCACCGGTGACGCTGGAGCAACCGGCGCTTTCCTGCCCTCGGTGGACGGATTCGACGGGGCGTTCTTCGGGATCTCCCCACGGGAAGCCGACGCGCTGGATCCACAACATCGGCTGCTGCTCGAGGTCGCCTGGGAGGCGCTGGAAGACGCCGGAGTGGCGACCGAGCGGCTGGCCGGCAGCCGAACCGGCGTCTTCGTAGGGATGAGCAGCAATGACTACCTGCTGCTCAGCGCGCGGTCCGGCGCAATGAGCGGCTATACCGGCACCGGAACGGCCCACAGTTTCGGCGCGGGTCGGTTGTCGTACCTGCTCGGGCTGCGTGGGCCGAGTCTCGCGGTGGACACCGCGTGCTCATCATCGCTGGTCGCGGTACATCTTGCGATCCGGAGCCTGCGGACCGGGGAAAGCTCCCTCGCCCTGGCCGGTGGGGTGAATCTCGTTCTGGACGAAGCGGTGACCGAGATGATCAGCGATCTACAAGCGCTGTCGCCGGATGGCCGGTGCCGTAGCTTCGACGCCCGTGCGAACGGTTTCGTCCGCGGCGAGGGCTGCGGAATCGTTGTGCTGAAGAGGCTCTCCGATGCACTGGCCGACGGCGATCGAGTACTGGCAGTCCTGCAGGGTTCGGCAATGAACTCCGACGGTCGCTCGGCCGGGCTGACCGCACCAAATCCATTGGCGCAGCGGGACCTGCTGCACCAGGCGTTCGCCGATGCCCAGGTGCGCCCCGTCGATATCGGGTATGTGGAGACCCATGGAACCGGCACCGCACTCGGAGACCCGGTCGAGATCGAGGCACTGGCGGAGGTTTTCGCCGAGGTGGACGCTAACAGTGGCGGTTGCGTACTGGGTGCGGTCAAGACCAACATCGGACATCTCGAGGCCGCCGCGGGCATCGCCGGACTGATCAAGGCGGTACTGGCCTTGCAGTACGCGGAAATCCCCCGCAACCTGCACTTCAGCACGCTCAATCCGAGGATTTCCCTGACCGGAACACCTTTCGTCATCCCGACGAAGACCATCGCGTGGCCGGAGGGCGAGAAGCGGCGGATCGTGGGTGTCAGTTCGTTCGGTATGAGCGGCACCAACGCGCATGTCGTCGTCGCCGAGGCGCCCACGGTCGAGCAGCTGCCGCCGCGGGGCGGACCGGTCCTGCTCCCGCTGTCGGCGCGCAGCCCGACGGCACTGATCGAGTTGGCTATCGCACACGCGAATGTCCTCGAGCGGGAAGATGATCCGTGCGATGTCGCCTATACGGCGGGAGCCCGGCGTGATCATCACGAATGGCGGACCGCAGTAGTTGGCGCCTCCGGTGCCGAACTGGCCGAGCACCTGCACGCATTCGTGCGCGACGGTGCCACGCGGGCGCGAGCCACGGCACCCACGATCACCTACGTCTTCTCCGGGCAGGGGGCGCAGTGGATCGGTATGGGTCGCGAGCTGCAGGGCAGTGAACCGATTTTCCGCGCCGCACTCGAAGAATGCGACCGATTGGTCGCGGAGCACACATCGTTGTCGTTGCTCGCGGAACTGGCTGCGCCAGAAGGCGAATCGAGGTTACACCGCACGGAGATCGCCCAACCCGCGCTGTTCGCATGCCAGATTGCGCTGTCGGCCCTGCTCGCGTCGTGGGGCATTCGGCCCGACGCAGTCATCGGGCACAGTGTTGGTGAGATCGCCGCCGCGCATGTCGCGGGTGCGCTGAGCCTGGCGGAAGCCATCAGGATCGTGGTATCGAGAGGACGCCTCATGGCGTCGGCCGACGGTTCGGGGGCGATGGTTGCAGTCGCGCTGGGGCCGGATGAGATCGCGAACGTTATTGCCGGATCGAACACTTCGGTCGTGGTGGCAGCGATCAACGACGACCGGTCCGTCGTACTGTCCGGCTCGGTGGACGAGTTGCACACCGTGCTCAACCCGCTCCAGCGGCGAGACGTCCACTGCCGCTGGTTGCCGGGCGGCTACGCATTCCACTCACCTTCCATGGCCCCGATGGCCACAAAGCTCGCGAAGGAACTCGCCGCGGTACAGTGCGGCCCCACTACGTGCCCCATGTACAGCACGGTGCGCGGAGACCGGATCGCCGGAAGCGAATTGACCGGCGACTATTGGGCGAACAACGTCCGGCAGCCGGTCCGATTCGCTGACGCTGTGCACGCCGCAGCCCGCGATAGGCAGCAGATCTTCCTCGAGATAGCGCCGCATTCCGTGCTCTCCGGCCATATCGCGAACTGTCTCGGCACAGCAGCTGCAATCCCGACGTTGCGCAGGGAGCGCCCGGAACAACGCAGCCTGCTCAACTCGATTGCCGAGCTCTACACCGCGGGCTATCCAGTGGACTTCGCCCGCCTGTACCCGGATCGGCGCCGGGTCGCGACGTTGCCGCGCTATCCATGGCAGCGCAAACGTCATTGGCTCGACGCACCGGCACCGCCCAGCGAACAGGTGGCCGTCGTGCCGGCGCACTGGGTCGACGAACTGATCGGGTTGCCGAACGGCGATCGGGAGGCCGCGATCGAGGCAGCAGTACGCCGGGACGCAGCGGCCTTACTCCAGCTACCTTCGCCCTCGGACGTCCCGGTGGACGGCAAGTTCATGGCACTCGGCATGGATTCCCTGATGGCCGTGCAGCTGCGACACGAACTCGCGGCGCGAACCGGACTCGCGCTGCCGTCGACGCTCGCCTTCGATCATCAGACCCCGAGGGCGGTCACCCGGTATCTGTTGAAAGTGCTCACGGAGTACACGAAGGACGAAACATAATGAAGGTGTACGGGGCGGCCACCAGCGCATGCACCCACAAGGTACTGATGGTCCTGGCCGAGAAGAATCAGCACGCCGAGCTGGTCGAGGTGAGTGTTCTCCAAGGGCAGGACAAGTCGCCGGAGCACCGGAAACTCCAGCCGTTCGGTGAGATTCCGGTACTGGAGGACGATGGGTTCCTGCTGTACGAATCGCGGGCTATCATCCGCTATCTGGACCATCGGTTGCCGGGCCCGGCACTGACACCGGACGACCTCAGGCTGCGCGGGCTGATGGAACAGTGGATCAGCATCGAGCAGAGCTACGTCAGCGGACCGGTGTGGGACCTCGTCCGCGCCGGCCCTGTGTACGAGATCATCCGCCGCAGCCCGGGCGCGAAATTCCTTCCGCCACCACCAGATCGGAACGCCATCGCTGCGGCGCGCGGTGAGCTGGCAACCGCGTTCGACGTCGCGGACGCCACGCTGGCCAGGCAGCAATTCCTCGCCGGACCCGAGTTCTCGCTCGCCGAAGTGACCTGGCTGCCCTACTTGCAGTATCTCGTCGCCTCCAACGGTGTAGACCTGATCGACGCGCGACCGAACCTTGCGCGCTGGTGGCGAGAGATCAGTGACAGGCCCACCTGGCGCCGGGTCGGACAAGTGCTGGAGCGGCCCGAGTGAACCGGTTCGACCTGTGGGGTGAACAGATGCGTGTCGATCCCCTGCCGACACTGGCGCGGATGCGGTCCGAGGCGCCGATCATCCGCCTGTTCAACCCGCACCAGCAAGCACCCGAATGGCGTGTGACCCGCTACGCCGACGTCGTCGAACTGCTCCGCGACAATCGTTTCAGCAAGGACAAGCGGAAGCTGTCCGACGCGGCGCGATCCAGGTACTTCCGGGTGACCGAATTCGACCAACTGGACAAGCACATGCTCTACGCCGATCCCCCGGAGCACACAAGATTGCGTGCCCTGGTCGCCAAGGCGTTCACTCCGCACCGGATCATCGAGCTCCGTCCATACGTCGCCGCAGCCACCGACAGGCTGCTGGACCAGGCCGAGCAGCAGGAGTCGGTGGACCTGCTCGATGCACTGGCCTTCCGGCTGCCGATCACCGTCCTAGCCGAGCTGATCGGGATACCGATCGAAGACCAGGAGCGGTTCCGGGAGTGGACCAGGATCCTGATCGCTCCGCCGTCGGAGGGAGATTTCGACGCGCTGCGCACCATGGCGATCGAGTTCCAGCAGTATCTCGAGAAATTCCTCGAGATACGCCGCCGACAGCGCCGCGACGACCTCACCAGTGCGTTGATCGAGGCGCAGACTCATCGTGACCGGCTGTCGCCGGTGGAACTGATGAGCATGATCTTCTTGCTCATCGCCGCGGGTTTCGAAACGACGGGAAACCTCATCGGCAACGCGGCGTGGGCGCTGCTACGGAATCCCGCGGAACTGATGCGGCTGCGTGCCACACCAGCGCTCATCGAACCGGCGATCGAAGAGGTGGTGCGATACTGCCCTCCGGTGAAGAACAGCACCGGAGCCTTTTCGCTGACCGATGTCGAGTTCCGGGGCACGGTCATTCCGGCCGAGGAATTGGTCGTCGCGTCGCTGCTGTCGGCACATCATGATGACGCGCAGTTTCCCGAACCCGAACGGTTCGACATCACCCGAACACCGAACCGGCACTTGGGGTTCGGCCTCGGACCGCACTTCTGCCTCGGGGCCGCACTGGCAAGACTGGAGGCGACGGTCGCGATCAGCGCCGTGGTGCGGCGCTTCCCCCGACTGGAGTTCGCGGTCGATCCCGATACATTGCGATGGAAGGATGGCGTATTCGTGCACGGCCTGGAGCAACTTCCCGTGACCTGGGGGATACGATGACGATCCTGGTGCGGCAGGCGACGTTGGACGACCTGGACGAGATCATGGCTGTCGAGCAAGACTGGGAGGAATCTCAGCGAGCGAGCCGTGACCAGATGACAGCTCGCCTTCGTGCGTATCCCGAGGGGTTCTGGATCTTCGAACAGCACGGCGAGGTCGTCGGCACCTTGATGGGCTTCCCCATGCGGTATGAGGCGGACCGCATTTCCGAACTCAGCGATTGGGACACGGTGACCGGTCACGGTTACTATCCGGTCATCGATCTGGACACCGCGAACGCCATCTACCTGGCTTCCGGCTCACTGAAGCGCACCGCACGCGGCGGCACAGCATACGCGGTGATGATGGAAACCCCAGTCGAGCTGGCCGAGCGCTACGGACTGGATTATGTCCTCACCGGAGCAAAGATCCCCGGCTACGACGCATACTGCCGCCGTTTCGGCGAGATAGACGCCCCCGACTACGTGTTACGCACACTCGGCGGCTGCCTGGTCGATCCCTTCTTGGAGATGTACCGAGGGCACAACTATCTGGTGCCCGACCGAAGCCACATCGTCCCCAACTACTATCCGGACCCGCCAAGCCGCGATTACGGCGCGATCGTGGTGCGGAGCGTGCGGCACGCCCCCGCTCGAGGCTGAACCGCGTCCCCATCAGCCCGGCAGGCAGCTGCAGCAAGCTGATGGTTCTGCAGCACGGCAGCCATGCGCGGTGCGTGAGGCTCGCTGCCGTCGGAGCCTCCGCATCCCTGTACACGGTCTCAGAACGTCGCGCCGTTTCCATGCGGCGCTCGAGGACTATCGATTTCGTGCCGATACAGACCGCATTCGCCTCCGCGTAGAGAAAACTGTCGAAGCACAAGCAGTCGTCGATGAGTTGCTCGAACTGGCAGACCCGCCGACCGTCTTCTTCGCACTCAACAATCGGTGCACTATCGGAACCATCCGGTCTCTGCACGTGCGTCAACTCAGCAACGAGCGAGCGGTGATCGGATTCGACGACTTCGAACTCGCCGACATGCTGCTCCCAGCGGTCACTGTCGTGGGCCCCAACGTCACGGCCATGGGCAGAATCGCAACCGAGCGTCTCCTCGCACGTATCAACGGAGACGACTCCGCGCCCCGACCAGCACCTTGCCCGTGCATCTCATCGCCCGAGGGTCGGGAGAGATCCTTCCCGATCGATAGTTTGTTCGCCTCCTGGCCGGTTTCATGCGCCGGGCAAGCTCCGCGGGGGCCGCACCGGCGCCGGATCTGGTGAAGTGGCAGTTCGGTGCTGCAGCAATCGCCCGGCGTGCCGGTTGCAGCGGCACCCACCACGGCCGTGGCGCCCGCACAAGCCAATTCGTTCAGCCACCTTCCGCGCGGCAGCCTGGGCGAACACGAGCATCCAAATCGACTGGTGTGCCGTGGCTCAGGTGGGCTCTCACGACCCCCTTATCCACTGCTCAAAAGTACCCGTTACGCCGCGATACATTGAGCCAACAAGTAACGGCACGTTTAATGGTGCGTCAACGATGACGTAACCAATATGCAACCTGGCACCCCAGACTCGCGCGAGGTGAAGCCACATGCGACAGCACTTGCCGAGACTTGATTCGGACTCCCTTCGTCACCTGTCCAAGGGATGGGATCCGATGAGCTGGTCGCCACGGGCCGTACTTCGACGATGTCGGGTCTGGGCCGCCGCCACCCGCCCCCGGCGCATCACCGTCCGTCTCCTCATCAGCTTGCTGATTCTGCTGGCGATCTGGCCCCTCTCGGGCGGCGCTGCCGTCGGGCGCGCGGACACGATTACCGGCGGCAGGAGCACATCCGCGATCGATGGGCTGGCCTGGACGGATATCCGCGACTCGTCCGGAATTCCGTTGTCGGACTACCTGTTCGCCACCGACGGGGGCAGCATTTTCCACCCGCGGGACGCGGTGCTTGCGACCATACTGGGCCTGCTTTTCACGGTATTCATGGTCATCGTGATCAGTGCGATCTGGCTGACCGGCTTCGTGGTGAGCTTTCGCTGGCTCGATTGGCTCAGCACGCCGTTGAACGCACTCGCCGACGGCCTACGGGATCAGATCGCGACCCCGATCGTGCTGGCCGCGGCGGCATCGATCGGCGCATTCTTCGTGGCTTGGTTCGTCGTCCGCGGATACCACGCCAAGGCTGTACTACAGGTGGTGGTCATGCTGGTGGTCGCAGTGGCCGGCGTCGGCTTTCTCGCGCATCCGCTGGCCGCTGTGCTGTCGCCGAACGGCCTGCTGGCCCAGGGCCGCGACGTCGGGATCTCGGTCGCGGCGGGGCTCAACGGCGACTCCAACCCGGACTCCAGATCCATTGTCGCCGACCTGAACAGCACCTTGGCCGACAATTTCGCTCGACATCCGCTGCAGTTATGGAATTTCGGTCATGTCATTGACGATTCGCCGAGATGTCGCACGGCCTGGTCGTCCGGAATCCTGGCGGGCAGTGAATCGCAGGTCGCACACGGGATGCGCGACTGCGGCGACGCCTATGCCCACGCCAAGATCATGAATCCGAGCCCAGGGCAGGTCGGCACCGGGCTGACACTTCTTATTTTCGGCACCATTCTCCTGCTGTTCATGTCCTACCTTTCGATCAAAATCTTGCTCGCCGCACTGTCGTCGGTCTTCCACGCGATCCTCACCGTTTTCGGTTTCGCCGCAGGCGGGTTCATATACGGCCCCACTCAGGCATTTCTGGTGCGCAATCTGGCCGGCATGGTCGGCGATGCCGGAGCGCTGGTGGTCTACACCACATACCTCGGTTGCTACACCCTTGTGCTGGACCATGTCTTCAGATCGGCACCCGACAGCGGTATGGCCGCGATCTTCGTCGGTGGGGTCGTGCTGATCGCAGGCTTCGTACTGCTGCGACGTCTCGATCTCAGCCTGCTCGGTGGCCAGAGCCGGACCGCCGAGAAGATTCGTGCGGCGCTCGAGGGCAGGCCGGCCCCGGCTGGCGGCCCATCCACCGGGATCGGCGAGTCGAGCCTGCGCTACTCGCTGTCACCGGGCCACGCCATGGGAACGGCACTGCGTGGTATCGCCGAATTCAACGCGAACCCCGTAGCGTCCTTTATGTTCGGTCGGTCATCGCCTTTGACGTACTACTCGAAGCACATGCAAGAAATGAATTATCTGAATTACGAATTGCTTCGGGGAAACGTACCGCAGCGGGCCGCTGGAAGCTGGATGGCCCGACTCACCTTGGGAAAGAATGCGCACGATGCGGCCGCCAGGGCTGCCGTGGACGACTTCGACGGCACCAACGCGCGAGCCGCTGCGGCAGCGATGACGACCATCCTCAGTCTCGGTGCCGACCGCGCCGACGCCATGGGTGCCCTCGCTGTCGCCCGCTTTCCCAGGGAAAGTCGAAGATGGGCGGCCGAGGCTCATGCCCGTACCATGCAGTCCGCCGAGGACAACCCGATGGAATACGGTCCACTGAAACGAGTTGCCGCCGCCTTGGACCTGGCCGAAAACTCCCGGCAATACGGCGTCGCCGAGCGAAACGCCCACAATGCCCAATTTGCAGAATCCGCGGCACTGTTCTACCGCCTCAGCCCCCGGCCCATGCGCAATCGCAGTGATGCGGATTGGGAAACCAATCCATTGGTCTGGGATACGGTGCGGCGAAACTACGCGACATACGATGAATTTCAGAATGTCGTAACACCAAATAGGTTTGCGCAAGCCGATGAGGACACCCGCAGATACATTGCGTACCGGCTTTCCAGGGATCTATCTGCAACGGGAGAACAATACTACCGAACCCCGGACGATCAAAATATTCGCGAGCAAGCGATACAGCGGAAGAATAGGGCCGCATATGTCGATCTGCGGCTAGCAGGTTCCAATATAGGTCCGTGGACAAATTAATTTCATTCGACAAGTTGGGTGATCGCCAAATGACAACATCGCAAAAAGAAGTAATCCGGAGCCTCGTGCCCGCCCGGATGGACCGGCTACCGTGGACGAAGTTCCACTGGCTCATTGTCGTCGGTCTCGGTGTGTCCTGGATTCTGGACGGTATCGAGATCCAGATCGTCAGCAGTATGGGCGGGCCCCTGCAGCATGACGGCACCCTTCACCTGACGAGTGGGCAGGTCGGCGCGATGGCGTCGTGGTATCTGGCGGGACAGGTCGTCGGCGCGCTCGTCTTCGGCCGGCTCACCGACCGGCTAGGCCGCAAGCGACTGTTCATCCTAACCCTGGCGATCTACCTGATCGGCAGTGGTCTCGCCGGGTTCGCCTGGAGTTCCTGGTCGCTGTATCTGTTCCGCTTCATCGCAGGCACCGGAATCGGCGGCGAATACACCGCGATCAACTCGGCCATCGACGAAATCATGCCGTCCAGGTATCGGGGCCGCGTGGACATCGCGATCAACGGAACCTATTGGGGCGGCGCGGCAATGGGCGCGGCGGCCAGCCTGATCCTGTTCAACGAGCGATTCGTGCCAACCGAATGGGGATGGCGGCTCGGCTTCTTCATCGGACCCGCCCTCGGACTCATCATCATCTTCGTGCGCCGCCACATTCCCGAAAGCCCGCGCTGGCTGCTCACCCACGGCCGGGCCGCCGAAGCCGAACGCACCGTCGATGAGATCGAAGCGCAAGTCCGCGGGCAGGGCATCGAACTGCCTCCGGTCGACGACAGCAAAGCTCTCGACATCGTCGATACCGACCGGCTCTCCTATATCCAGATGGCTCGGATCTTCTTCGGCCGCTACCCATCGCGTTCCTTCCTCGGCTTCACGATGATGGCCACGCAGGCATTTCTGTACAACGCGATCTTCTTCACCGTTGGTTTGGTGCTGATCAATTTCTACGATGTCCCAGCCGATCACACGGGATACTATTTCTTCCCGTTCGCGATCGGTAACTTGATCGGCCCATTGATACTTGGCCCGCTCTTCGACAGTATCGGTCGCCGGAAGATGATCTGCGCGACCTATCTGGGCTCCGGTTTCCTGCTTTTCGTTTCCGCGTGGGCATTCAATGCGGGCATTCTCGACGCCACCACCCAGACTCTCTTCTGGTGTGTCATCTTCTTCTTCGCCTCGGCGGGTGCGTCCTCTGCTTATCTCACAGTCAGCGAGATCTTCCCGCTGGAATTGCGCGGTCAAGCCATCTCGTTCTTCTTCGCCATTGCGCAGGGCGCTGGCGGGGTCGTAGCGCCGTTCCTCTTCGGACATCTGGTAGGTGGCGCCGACAACCCGAGTCCCGACCGGTTCCCGCTCACAGTGGGGTACCTCATCGGCGCCGGGTTCATGATCTTCGGTGGTCTGGTCGCCTGGTTCTTCGGCGTGAACGCCGAAGGTCGGTCCCTGGAGGACATCGCGGATCCGCTGTCCGTGGCGAAACCATCGGAACAATCTGCGCCTACCAACAGCGAGCCGATATCTGACGGCACGTCATATACCGCTCCAATGAACAGGGATCAGTGAGATGATGCAGCCAACTCCTTGGCGAGCGAGTCGAGACCGGCAGCAACACGCAGGGTCGACGCCAAGCTCCGCGGGCGGTACTCGGAGACGCCGGGTCGGCTTCGCCAAACTCCGCGCGAGGGTGCAACCACTGGCGACCCTGCTCCGTGACAACTGGGGTTACCTGTGCGCCGCAGTCGGAAGCAGCATCACATTCACCCTGCTGTTCAAGCCGTGGCTCGCCACGGGCGGCCCCGACGGCACGATCTGGAGCAATGCCTTCGGCCAAACCCACATCACCACCACGCTCGTGGGTCTCTGGTCGAAGAATCCACCGGCCCACTCCAACCTCAGCGGCAAGTGGGCCATCCTCGCCACCATCGCGATCTTCCTGACCATCTTCGCCGCGTTGATCAATATCCGGGCGCGCACCAATGCCCTTGCCGGTTTGACGACCGCTTCCGCAGTAGCTGTGGCGCTGTTCATCGCGTTCACGTTGGTCTATCTCAACGGGAGGGGACCAGAGCTGCGCTCCATGATCGGCTCCGGTCCGCCCACCGACCCGGGGACCCAAGTCGGCTACGTGATCCGATGGGCCTCGGGCAACGGACAATATCCAGTGCCAGGGCTACGGAAGGTCGAGTTCTCGACCGCGAAACTCACCGATACCGCGCTGCTGGCCGGTGCGACGGCGATGTTCTCGGCCGTCGCGGCCATCACGCAATGGGTTCGGAGAATGAAGTCACGCCACAGCACTGGCTGAGCCAAGGGCCCCTGCTTCTGCTCGATCACGCTAGGTGGTTGGTATTTTTCGTGCGGTGAGTTCCCGGCCTCGAGCAGAATGTTGGGGTGAGTTCGGCGGGTGTACCGAGTCAAGATGAATTGCTGCGGTCGACGGCCGAGCTCTGGTGATCTGCCTGCCGCTCGGTGTTCCCTACTCCGATCACCAGTTCTACCAGCGCGACACCTTGATCATGCTCAGCCTTACCGCGTCGGTGCAGGAACGGGGGGCAGCGTCCGCGACCCTGTTCAGCTACCTGAGTGAGCTCGCGGCATGCAAGGAGCGCGATCGAGAAGATGACCTGATCAGGAGAGATTGATCACCGAGCGTGTCGCCACCGCCGAACTCGTGTCTGCGCCTCTCCGACGTCACCGATGACTGCGCGGAACCCACCTCGCAGGTCACGGACCGCCCCCTCGTTTTCCTCGGAAAGGTTGTCCGGCAATGGCTGGATACGGATCGATGTCCCGGCACATGGCGGGCCCACCACTGAGCCGAAGCCGAAACGCAATACGCCAGCGCGATCTTCGCCACCACGATCGGCAACAAGCGGATACCTCACCAGCGAGCAACCGTTGACCGACAACGCCGAGCACCGCCGCAAATGGACCGCCGAAGAACTGGCCTACCTCGACAAAATCCAAGAACAACTCGCCGGCCCCCTCACCGAACGGCAACTCGCCATACTGCGCCACTGGTGGCACGGCGGCTACGCGTCAGACCAATGAGCGCCCTGTGCCGACTGTGCCCGCTCCGCCACAACGATGATCCTCCATGCCCCTCCGGACCATCACCTCGACACCATTGTCCACCGCAGCTCACCCAACGAGCCTCCCGCTAACCCGCGGCAGCATGATATTGCTCGCGATGCTCGATCCAAGTCCGTTGGCGCTCTTCCTCACTCATCGCCAACAACTTACCCACTTCCCCCACGCCACCTCATCAACCGGGGTATAGATCTGCATCCACGCATGCGGAAGCGAGGGCAGAGACATGCTCGTCAAGAACATCTCCAACTCCCCCACCGCCAAATTACGAATCTGCTTCGTCCGACTCGCCGGAACCGCCACATCATTACGAGCCCACAACGACGCGAAAGCCTCACTCTCAGCACACAACTCAGAGATGAAACCCTCCCAACCCGCATCACCGAGATTCTTCGCATACGAATCCCGCAGGTAACCGACCATGCGCCGCAAGTCATCCCAATTGTGGTGATAGGTGTTGCAGCACTCCGGGGTCAGAAACACCCGACGGGCCACATTACGCTCGCCCTTGACGAAACCCGGGCACAGCGCCTCATACGACTTATTGTGCGCCAACACGTCATAACGCGGGCTGAGCACCACACCCGGCAACGGCGCCAAATGATCCAAAATCACCTGAAGCTCCTCCGGCAGAGCCGTTCCCGCATGCGCAGACGGCACCGTCGGCACATCCGCCAACCGATACAAATGCGCCTTCTCCGCCGCATCCAACGACAACGTCCGCGCAACCGAATTCAACACCTGAACACTGACATTGATCTCGCGACCTTGTTCTAGCCAGGTGTACCACGGAAAGAGAGATCGATGGACAACCTCGCCGCAGAAGCGTAGAGACGCAGCTCAGACCCCAGTTTCCACGGCATAACCCTTCCAAGTCCGATGTATAGATCACTTGACCGACACGAGCCTGGCAGAACACGAGTCCTCTGCCGACAGCACCGACAGCGACCGCTGCGGCAGACCACGTCAACATCTGGGTGGCACAAACGCGATCGAGGCCCCCGATGGGTCCTACTTGGGCGGCGACCAGTCCACCTCTGTGCTGGCATGGCTCCCGGGATCGGACGTTAGCCGCCTACCTTACGGAAGGCTGCCTCCCATCACCCATGGCGGCAGTATCACCGCGCCCATTCGTCGCGGTTTATCGCCATCATGGAAGCGATAGCTGCGAACTGAGCGCAGCCGGTCGAGAATACAACGATGACGTCAGGGCCATCCAAGTCGTTTCCGCCGGGCGAAGATGCACTGAAGATTCTGCTCGGCTGGTACGCCTCGGAGCGTTCGGACGGTGCCTCGCTGATGACCGCCGGCTTCACGCAAGTCACAGGGATGCTCGCCTACGTCGGGGTCGTCACCACGCTCATCGGAAAGTCACCAGTACCAACGCCATTGGTGATAGTCGCCGCACCCTTGCCCGCGCTACTCCTCCTAGTCTTCTATACGGTCCACAGCTTCAATCAGGGGCTGCGTGCCACTTCTGTCCGCACCCTGGAGCAGCTGATCTATCCCGGCTTGGACGACTACGTGTCCAGTCAGCCGCTCCCGGCTTCGCATAAGGCTCTGCAGGCCAGCAAGTTTCATCGAAATATGGACGTCGATCTTCGCAAAGTGGCAATCGGACTCCACGCAACGGAGCTTTTCTACAACGCTGGGCATGCGAATCGCTGGCACGCCTCTTTACTCAATCTCTACTACGCTCTTGCCGCTCTACTGGTCTTGGGATTCACTGGAATTGTCGATGCAGTAGGTATCTATGCCGCCTTCGGACAATCAGTCGCCCACGATTGGAGATACATCCAGTGGGCACTCCTTTGGACGGAATTCGGTCTAGGAATCGCAATGTTCGTGTTCTTCTTGTGTTTCTGTGCTTCGGGTATGCGGCATCGCAACCGCGCCGAGGACGCGGCCAGAGAGGTCATCGCGAAGGCAGGAAAGACTCCACCCAAACAGGACCCGGCTACGCCGGCCTCAGAGCCGGTACTGCCGCCCGCAATACAGCAAATCCCCGAAACCAGTCCGGTGCGACGGTCGAATCGACGAGCACGATGGAGAATTCTCACCTTGCGACTTCGAAACCTCTTGTCATCGATGAATAGTTTGCAAACAAAAGGGTTAACCGAGGTGGCAAGATCGACGTATAGCCCGGATCACCCGAAATAATGTAGTCCACCGGGCTATCAGGCAGCAGTACATCAGAAAGCTCCCGATCCCGCCAGCTGTGGCCCCTGTTGGGATGACATGCATTGTGGCAGTGAATAACTCAGACACATCGATGTCCACGACACGGGTGTCGCCGCGTATCCGTTCGCACCATTTGCCTTGACGACCTGATACATGGCCTCGATCGCGTCGTGACACCCCGAACCCGACCGAAACCCGTTACGCCGGGGTTCGAAATAGCCTCCTACTCGGGCTCGAGCGCATGACGCACTCAGCCTGCCGAGCGCGATCGGCAATCACGGGGATGCAAGTGGCCGGTACTTCCCGTTCACTTCCGGGATGAACGCCCGTCTCGCCGGCTGCGCTGGAGTAATTGTCAAAATCTGTGGATGGGGATGGCGCCTTGCCGCGCGCCCGCCCGAAAGCGGAGCTTCTTCACTCCGCTCACCGGACTGCTCAGGAGAAGTCCGCGGCGGTGATGCCGTCGGGGTGTCGAGGCGGCCACTGCCCCAACTCGATCCGGTAGCCATCCGGGTCGGTGAGCCACGACGTCTTCGGGCCGTGAGGCCCGCCCGGGTACTGAACAGGTCCGGGCTCGAGGCCGGCGTCGGTCAGCCGCTGCAGGGTGGCGGCAAGAGCGTCCACCTGGATCGCGAGGTGGTCGAAACCGCTACCCACGTCGACGCGTCCGCCGGCGGGGCGGTGGACCAGTTCCAGTGAGGCCGCCGGTTCGCCGGGGAACGCGAGGATCACGAGGTGACTGCCATCGCCGGGGTCGACCCGGCCCAGCTCGGCGTAGCCCAGGGCGGTGTAGAAATCGAGTGAGCGGTCCAGGTCGGTGACGCGGTAGGAGACGAACAGCGTCTTCACGCGGGCTCCCCGGTCCGGCGCACCTGGTAGCGCAGGTGGGTGACGTCTCGGTCCTCGAGCCGTCGGACGAGTTCGAGTTCGATGTGATCGCCACCGAGGTGGTCGAACAGTCGTCGGCCCTGCCCGAGGAGGACCGGAACCAGGTGGATCTCCATCTCGTCGATCTGCCCGGCCCGCAGGAGCGCTTGGGCCGCGCCTGCCCCGTGGACCATGACCGGTCGGTCCCCGGCGGCCGTGCGAGCCTGACGGGCGCAGTCCTCGACGTCGGTGACGAATCGCGCGTGGCCGAGTGGCACGTCCCCGTCATCCAGATGGTGGGTGAGGACGAAAATCGGCACACCGTCGTGATGGTCGCCGTGCCAACGCTTGGCGAGTTCGAAGGTCCGACGGCCGACGATCAGCGCGCCGGTCGCCAGCGCCTCGCGATAGACCTGTCCGCTGGGACCGTCGGATTCCCGGTCGTCGAGCCAGTTGAAAAGGCGTCCACCGGCACGTCCGAGTTCCTGGCCCGGTCGATCGTCCGGGCCGGCGATGTAGCCGTCGAGCGACATCGACATGTACAGCCGAATCGGATTGCTCATTCTGTCCTCCATAATGTGGCGTCGATGAGGAAGACTCCCGACAGCAGGCAAACTCATCGGCTTGGCGAGGGGTAAATCCAGAGCAGTCGATCAGTGGCGGTGATTCGGGCTGCGTGAGCCTCGGGCGTTCGGCGAGCCGACCGCGTTCGAAGCAAGCGCCGGCCCGCAGGAGGGCAACCAGGCGGGGCCGCGTGCACGGCCTGCCAGCAGGTATGGGCGGGCTCGACCAGCCTGAACACATAGCCAAGGCTGCCGCGCGGGAGCCAGCGCCCTTGGTGACCTTGGTTCACAGCCGGACGGTGACGAAGGTCGGAGGAATTGTCTCAGGCGACCTCTGTTGCGGTGTCGGCCGGGCCGATCGATGTCGGGGTGATGTCACGGGGGCGTTCGAGCAGTTTGCCCTTGTGGAACAGCGCACCGTTGCGGACGAGCGCGACGAGTTCGCGGGCGTTGACCTTGCGCCAGCGGGGCCTGTGCGGACTCGATCAGCTTTGTAGGCCATGGCGATTCCCGCCGCGCGGGAGCCCGGCCCCTTGGTGACCTTGGTCGGCAACCGTACCGACGTGAAGGTCGATGCGACCTGATCGCCGACGACGAAGCCAAGCACGACCCCGCGTTCTTCGACAAGCTGCTGCGGTTGGAGAACGCTGTGGCCGACCGCCGCCCGTACCTGGAGGGCGCCCGGTTCTTCCATCTGATCGCCACCAAACCCCAGGCGCCAACCGACACCGCAGCCGAGATGCGGCGGCGACGCGTCCCGATGGACATCACCGGCTACGAGACACGGGTGCGCACCGAAGGGTGTTTCATCTGCGAGTTCCTCGCCGGGACACCTGGTTTCGAGCATGAGACCGTCTATGACGACGGCGAACACGTGGGTTTCCTGAACACATATCCGACGCTGCCCGGATATGTGTTGGTGGTGCCGCGCCGACACGTCGAAGATGTCGTGCGCGACCTGACGCCACAGAAATATCTGCGACTGCAATCAGCTGTCCACACAGTGGCCAGAGGTGTCGCCGAAGCGATGAATCCTGAACGCCTGTACCTGTTCTCGATGGGGTCCAACGTCGATGAGGGCGAGTGTCACGGCGATCTGTTCAGCGCCTTTTCCCCCTCGCTGCCATGCTGACTGCTACAAGAAACTCTCCGGACGAGGCAGGCCGCGTGCCGGATGTGGCGGCGGCTCAGCCGAGGTTGTTGATGCCGAGGGAGAAGTCGAAGTTCCCGACGCCGTTGCGGGCCAAGCCCATCGTCAACACGCCCGCTCCCTCTACCCAGTGGGCCATGCTCAGGTCGCCGGTGTCCCGTGGGCGCAGTCCGAGGCTCTCGACGAACGCTGACACGCTCGCCTTGGCTTGCGCATCGTCGCCGGCCATGAACACGTCCGCCGAGTCGCCTTTGGCCAGGACGTGGAGGAAAGGGTGTTGAACGCCTTCACGACATGTGCGCTCGTGGGCGCGGCCTCGGCCACCCTTTGCGCGATGGAGGTGTCGTGCGGGACGGCCAGCCCGGTGCCGGTGGCGTTGAAGGGGTTGGTGATGTCGACGATGATCTTCCCGGCCAGCGCGTCCCCGAACTCGTGGACGGCCGGCACGGCGCTGTCGAACAGCACCGCGAGGATGACGATGTCGCCGGCCGGGGCGGCACCGAATGTTCCGGCTGTGGCGCCGCCGCCGAGTGTTTTGGCCAGGGCCGCGGATTTGGCCGCGTCGCGGCCGATCACCTCGACGGTGTTGCCGCCCTTGATTGCCAGGGTGCCGATGGCGCCGGCCATGTTCCCCGAGCCGATGATGCTGATGCTGCTCATGATGTGTCCTTTCTCAGGCCCAGTGCGTCGGCCGTTGTCTCGCGGTCAGATCGCCGTGGTGCCGCCGTCGGCAACCAGCTCCAGCCCATTCACATAGCTCGAGTCGTCCGAGGCGAGGAACAGCGCGATCGCCGCGATCTCTTCGGGGCGGCCCATCTTTCGCCGCGGGATCAGCGACTCGAACGCCGCCTTGGTCTCCTCGTCGAACAGTTCCTCCTGCTTCGCAGTGGCGACCTGGCCGGGGGTCAGTACGTTCACCCGGATCCGCCTGTCCTTCAACTCGTTTAGCCACACGCGGGCCCAGGCCTGCTGCACCGCCTTGCTCCCCGCGTACAGGCTCCACCCGGGGAAGGCCCCGAGCGAAGCGTTCGACCCGGTCATGAAGATCGAGCCCTCGTCGTTGATCAGCGGCAGCGCCTTCTGCACCGTGAACAGCGTCCCGCGCGCGTTCAGCCAGAAGGCGGCATGGAACTGCTCCTCGGTGATCTCGCCGAGCTTGCCCGGCTCGCCCATTCCGGCGCTTGCCCACAGGACGTCGATGGAGCCCTTTTCCTTCTTGACCGTGTCGTACAAACGGTCGAGGTCGTTCAGGTCGGCCGCATCGCCCTGCACGGCGGTCACGTTCCGGCCGATCTGCTCGACGGCGTCGTCCAGCGCGTCCTGCCGCCGGCCCATGATGAAGACATGAGCTCCTTCGTCTACGAACAACTCGGCGCCGGCCAGCGCCATGCCGGTTGATCCGCCGGTGATCACCGCTACCTTGCCATCGAGCTTTCCCACGATCACTCCCTTGAATTTATGAATACCCGGAACAGCCGGATGTTGAGGACGCTCAGAAGAGCGAAGCCTTGTCGTTTGCCGGACCCGCCGCGATCGGGGTCCGTGCCGTCAGTTGGCGGAGAAGTAGTGGCCGTTGTCCAGATCGGCGAGCAGGCTGGGCTGCACGGGTTCCCAGCCGAGGGTTCGGCGAGTGACGAGGTTGGAGGCCGGGTAGCTCTGTGTGACGATGTTCGCGAGGAACCCGAAGTACCCCGGCACCATCAGCTCGTCCATGGGAACGCTCACGACGGGCAGGCCCAGACGGCTGCCAATGGCCTCGGCGATCTCGCGGAGCGGGATGGCCCCGTCCCCGACCGCGTGCCAGTACCTGCCGGCCGGACCCTTCTCCAGCGCCAGCCGGAACACGGTGGCGCCGTCGCGGACGTGCACGGCGTTCCACAGGTTCGCGCCGTCTCCGGGGTAGCCGGCGAAGCCCTTCTCCTTCGCGAGCGCGATCAGCTGCGCGAGGAAGCCGGAATGATCGGTGGTGCTGTGTGCGATGTTGGCAAGCCGCACGATCGATGCCCGCACTCCCCGCTCGGCGAGGCCGACCACGGCGGTCTCCACGACGTTACGGGCCCGCAGGGTGCCCCTGTGCTCGTCGCCGACGGGAAGGGCCGGGTCGTCCTCGGTGGCCGGCCCAAGTTCCCCGGCGAGCCGATGCTCCCCGCTGCGACCAGCGGCTTCCCGGTGCCCGCCAATGCCTCGCCGTACGCGAGCATGATCGGGAGCTCCGCGGCGGCCACGGCGTCGATCCCGCCGGAGGGAAGCAGGTCCTGCCTGTGCGCGACGTGGATGACGCCGTCGGAGTCCGCGGCCGCCTCCTTCAGCCCGTCGAGGTCCTGAAGGTCGCCGAGATGTACCTTCGCGCCGAGCGTGGACACTGCCGCCGCGGCGGTGTCCGACCGAGCCAGGGCAGTGACCTCGTGCCCGGCGGCGACGAGCTCGGGAATGATGTACGAACCGGAATGGCCGGTCCCGCCAGCGACGAAAACGCGCACGCTGTGTCCTTGTGTGGGTAGGTGATGTGGGTGAGCTCAATCGAGAACGTCGACGCCGAGGGCGATGTCGAAGGTCCCCGCGCCGTGGCGGGCCAGGCCCATCAGCAGCGGCCCGACACCTTCCAGCCAGCGGGCCATCTCCAGGCCGCCGACGTCGAGCGGACGCAGCCCGAGGCTCTCGATGAACGTCGCCACGCCGACCTTGGCCCGCGCGTCGTCTCCGGCGAAGAGCACGTCCAGCCGACGGTCCTGGGCCAGGACGTGGCCGAAGACGGTGTTGAACGCCTTCACGACGTGTGCGCTCGCCGGGGCGGCCTTGGCGATCTCCTGCGCTCCGGACGTGCCGTCAGGCGTGACGAGCCCGGTGGCGTCGGCGTCGAAGGTGTTGGAGATGTCGATGATGACCTTGCCGGCCAGCGCATCCCCGTACTTTGTGACGACCGCGACGGCGCTGGTGTATGGCACGGCGAGGACGACGATGTCGCCGGCAGGGACGGTGCCGAACGTCCCTACCGTGGCTCCGCCGCCGAGCTCGGCAGCCAGACCCTTGGCCTTGCCCGTGTCGCGGCCGACGAGCTCGACGGAGTTGCCGCCCGCGACCGCGCGAGCCGCTATGGCGTCGGCCATTCCGCCCAGGCCGATGAAACTGACGCTGCTCATGATGTGCCTGCTTTCTGAAAGCTGGACAGGACGGCGTTCTCGCCTCGTCCTTGTAGAAATCCGATCCGGAATTCTTCGACCGAATTCGCTTGCGCCCCTTTGACGATGTCACCGGTCAGAGTGCGTGTCCAAGACCTCTTTCAGCCGTGGTGATACCTTGGGGGCATTGCCGGACCGGGAGGTTCCATGGATCTGGACCTGCGCAAGCTGCGCTACTTCGTCGCTGTCGCCGACCGGCTGCATTTCGGCCGCGCCGCCGAGGAGCTGCACATCGCGCAACCGGTACTCAGTCGCCAAATCCGCGCTCTGGAAAAGGATCTCGGTGCCGCGCTGTTCACCAGGGACACTCATGGTGTGGAGCTGACCGACGCGGGCCGACAGCTGCTGGACGACGCCGGCCCGCTGCTCGCCTCAGTGCGCGCGGTCCGGCGCCGGGTGTCCGTGGCCGGCCGCGGGAGCCAGCGGTTGGTCGTCGGCTTCCGGACCGGCATCCCGGTCATCCCGGCGGCGCGGGCGTTCGAGGCCCGGAACCCGGACGTGGTCGTGGACGTGCAGCGGATGGAATGGGACGACCAGGCTCTGATGCTGCTGGATGGCCGTGTCGACGTCGGCTACGTGCGGCTGCCGGTCGACGAGACCGGGCTACACCTGACCCCGCTCTACACCGAGCCACTCATGGTGGCGCTGCCCGCCGACCACCGGTTGGCCGGCAAGGAGGAACTCGCCGAGGCCGACCTGGACGGTGAGCCGGTGATCTGGCATGCCGACCCGAGTACGCAGCCCACCAGGCGCCCGCACCCCGGCTCCGGACTCAGGGCGCGCGGGGTGGAGGAGAAGCTCGAGCACGTCGCGGCAGGCCGGGGCATCTCGTTCGTCGGGCGGTCGGAGACCGTGTTCTACTCACGTCCCGACATCAGCTATGTGCCGATCCCGGAACTGGCGCCTGAACAGGTGTGCCTCGCGGTGGCGGAATCGCGCACCTCGCGACTGGTCGACGACTTCTTCGCCGCGGCGCAGGAAACGGCCGAGATCACCGCGGAATGTGGAAACTACACAATGTGGCAGGCCGCGAATTAGGCGACGGGGAGGTCTCGGCTTCGGAGGAATTCGTCGAGCACACGAGCACAGGTGCGGGAAATCGGGGTCTCCGGCCGCAGAGAACCGGATATTGCCACAGAGACAGCCGCCGTTCACTTGACTCCTCGTCGTTACGCACAAGGCGTGAATGAGTAGGGGTGCTCATGCTCGTATGCGCGAACCACGACGCTGCCCTCAACCTCGAACAGCCTCCGCGCGGAGCAGGCACCAACCACTCTGCCACGCTGCCGTTCGCCGCCGTGGAAGACCGCGAGGTCGCCAGTCGTGGAATCTCCGATGGCCGGACAGGAGTGGACGCCCTTCTGATTGGCGACTACCGCGTTCCGGAACGCCCGCCCTGCGGCATGTGCGGACATGTCGAAGCAGGACCAGTAGCTCCTCTCACCACGATCTCGGCCCGCACGCATGCCGAACTTGTCGGAGGCTATTCGTAGCGTTCATGGAATGAACTGGAGACCGTGGCTGGAGCTGTGGAGCGAGGAACGGATCACCGCCAGTGATCCCGGTGACCTGGAGCCCGAGGTGGTGCAGCAGCGCTGGCTCGGCTACGCCCCAGCCGCCGAGGCCGACGTCGCAGCGGCCGAGGAGCGCCTCGGCCTGAGATTGCCGCCCTCGTATCGCAGCTTCCTGCTAACCACCGATGGATGGCGCCATGCCGGGGAATTCGTGCGGAAGATGCGTGACACCACCAATCTGGGATGGCTGCGTGACCTCGAACCGGCCTGGGAGTCGTGGGCCGACCTGGTCACCGAGGCTCCGGTCGACGCGCCGGGTAACCCGTTCAGTCGCGGGCTACTGATCTCGCTTCACGCCGACGCCGGGGTCCTGTTCCTCGACCCGGCCGACCGTGACGAGAACGGCGAGTGGGCCGCCTACAGCGTGTTTTCCTGGGCTGAATTTCCGCGGCGATATCCGTCGTTCACTGCCCTCATGGAATCGCTATACCTAGGCTTTCATCAAATACGTCAGCCGGCGGGCAAGACTCGAGACAGCTGGGATCTGGCGGTGGAACAGGCTCGGAGCGAGGCACTTTCCGGAGACATCGACACAGCCATGGTGGCCCTGGAAAAAGCCCAACATTTCGGCCGGCCACGCGCCACAGTCTTACGAGTCCAGCTCCAGATGTTCCTCGCCAACTCCTCCCCGTACGAGGCCTCCCGGCTTCTTTCACATCTGCTACCTCCGGCGCCCGTCCCGGACGGATTCTTCACCGGTTCACTGTTCACCGAAGAGTTCCTGCCGTGCATGTTCCTGCAACACGCACATAAAGAACCCTGGTATGGCTCCGCGCTCGAAAATGCCCAGTACCTGGCAGACCGCGCACGTACCGGGCACCGCGTAGCACTCGAACGCGCCCAGCAACACGCCGACAATGAGCACTCGCAGTACTCCGCACTCGAAGTTGCCCAGATCCTCGAAATCACACAAAACGACCCCGGACTCGAGATCGGACGTGCCATCGACGAGCACCGAGCGCGGATACAGCAGCCCGGCTACCGGCTCACCTACGGAAACCAGGCATTCGACACCGCGGTGCGAAACGCGCTCGCGCAACACCACTCCGCCCCAACGGCACTGTGGCATGCGCTCGAGACCGCGATGACGCAATGGCAGCCCCGCACTCCAGATCACATCGCCCCGATCGCGCTGCTCGCCGACCCTGTTCTGGCGTGCAGCCTCACCCCAGAACGCGGCCGCGCGTTGTTGAGTAAACCGCGGAATGGCCGCTGACCCCGCGAGCAAACCGCCCCCGACATCGCGCAGCATCGGAAACGGTAGCCGGTAGTGTCGGCATCCCGAGCAGACCGAATCGGTTCTGTCACTGGTTCGACGATTTCGCCATCCGCCCGGGACGAATCTACGGCACGATCACTGTCGATACATCCAGAGGTCCGGGTCGTCTGCCGGACCGCGGCGGTCCCTACGCCGACGGCGCCAGCCGCGGTGCCCCCGCCGCGATCCAGGTCGCGGACCGTTGGCATCTGCTTCACAACCTCACTACAGCGGTTGACCGCGTCGTCCGTGCACATCGTAAATGCCTTGTCCAGCAAGAGGATACATCGGTTCGTAGCCAACAGCCGAAGACTATGATGCTGTCCGGGGACTGTGGATTTAAGGGTGTTTCCGGCCTGATTCGCTGAGCGATGTTCAGCGGGAAGGTGCCGTGATGACGACACTTGATGCCGTGACGAGGA